>NZ_JBEGHD010000024.1:0-6707 GCF_049334165.1 Halocola ammonii | reverse complement strand
TGTGAAGTAGTTAACATCAGATTTTTGGGGTGCTACGGATTTTCCCTTGATCACTTCCAGATTTTTTCCAAAAGCGTCTAAAGGCCTTTCCTCTTCGTAGTATTGGAGTTTTAGGCATCCCATGCAATGCCTCCAAGATACATTTTTTTCATTCCCACCTTGATTTTCTCAGGATCGATGATCATATTTCTCTAAACAGTTAAATTATGAAGGAAAAAGAATACCAAACAGGAACAACACCCTTTTCAAAGGTTGAGAATGGATGGTTTGGAACCAGATTAACCGACCTTACCTCCAAAGGATGGACACTACATTCAACAGAAAGCTATTTCAGTAAAGAACATCAAGAGGATTGTTTGTTCTGGGTACTGGAACGGGATGTTGATTAAGTAGCCAGCGCACGAAAAAACAGACTTTAACATAACAGCTTCTTATGGCCACTCCGCTAAAGCTGCGGGAACCATAAGTCAATTATGTTAAGCAAGTTCCTGCAGTAGCGGGCTCCTTGCCCGTCTGTTTTTTCTTCCTGCGCTCCTGGTAGATTGACGATCCGGTTTTTAAAGTCTTCCGCCTCACTGCCGGTCGTTGGATCATTCCCAAAAGCGAAGCAATTCCACCCGCATGATCCGGCCCCATTACTTCACTTTTAGGAACGTGTAACTACAGCTTTTCGAACAGCCTGTTGTAAACGCATTCATAAAACTCATCCCTATTTCTTGACTGCCCCTTTTTCTTACAGCAATGTTCGATAGCAGCGTCTACTTCAGCCTTCGTAAAATGCCCTGGATGAGTATTTCTAATTTCCTTCTTTAATGGCTCCATTTCATAGGATTCATCCGGGTGGCAGCTGATAGTCGCTTTGTCCTTTTGCCTTAGTTTGGTGTTGTCCCAATCAGCAGCTTCATTAATTCTTTCCAGGATCTCTTTAAAATTCTTTTTCATGATTTTAATTTTTAAATGAGTAATTGTTTCTGCTTATATATATCCCCAAAAAACCAAAAACGTCACTTTTAGGTGAAAAAAATTTTACAGCTCGATTTTTATTGATAAGCTTTGGCTCTGTGTGATTGGGCCAGCGCGGCTTTTCGATAAAAATGAGCATCCAAGCGCAACGCTAATTTTATTTCGAAGACGTCACTTTCATTTGCGCGCGGAAGGATTACACCTACTTTTTCAACTGCGGGTAAACACAGGAAAAACAGCCTTGAGCTAAAGCGGCTGGGCAGTGGCTGCAATGAGTGAGGAACGAACGGATTGCGGACACTGCCCAAGCTCTCGCGAGCCGCCTGCGAGTGGAGCAAGGGTGGAGCACAGAGGAAGCCTGAGGAACGAAGGCGGCTGGGCGACATACGTGTGGAGCTGAACGCAGTGGTTTTGGTAATTTTTCCATTCACCAAAACCCGGAGTGAAGCGGAACAAAAGCAAGGCTACCGCTTAAAAATCAATCAGGTCAGCCGCAGCCCGCAGCGACCCGCAGGCGAGCACAAACACGGGCAGCCGGTGGATTTTTTGCTTTGCCATCAAGGAACGACTGGCAGGGCAAAAAAGACAGAGTAGGCTGCCGTGACGACTGACCGAGGAACGCAAGGAAGGTGACAAGCTGCGGAGTTTACGGAGCACCCGAAGGGCGGCAAGGCTCTTTTTTAGACCTTTAAAAAACTTCATTTCCTAAAAATGGGCCTTGACGGCTTGGCGACTTGCTTTGCTGACGAGAGAAGGAGGAACACCGCTTTTCCTGTGTTGGGGTTGCGACCATGAGGAGCAACGAAGCGCGGGATTCAGAACGTAATTTCACCGGGACTTTCATTCATTTTACTTACCTTGGCTGGTAATTCATGGAACTCATTCAAGACATATTAAAAGATTCTGTATCCGGTACTATCAGCGGGATTGTGAGTTCTCTTGTTACCCTGGCTGTAGTTTCTCTTTTAAAAAAAACCTAAAAAACAGCTGTCCTTTCGTAATCCAATATTTTTTCGTAAGAACTCTTTTTTTACCCGATCGGTATGAATTCGCTAAAAGCTTTGTCAACCAATGGGATGGAACTTTGTAATGTCTTCCTGGAGGTCGTCAAGATCATTAACCAGGTAAGCTTCTGTAGAACTCACAAAACGATGTCCGGCCATGTATTGCACTTCTCGTAAGTTGTGGTTTTTCAGCCAGTGAGTGATGACGCTTGTCCTGATCTGTTTGGCATTGGTGATTTTTGGGTTTTGCGTCTTTAACTTCTTCATCAGCTTCTGCATGGTGTTATCAAAATTGCGACTCGCCCCTGCGCTGATAAAAAGTAAGTCTGTCGTTTTTCCGGTGAGTGTCAACAATTCTTTGCGGGTGTGCAGGCTGTACTCCATCAGGTCCAGGATCTGGTGTGATTCCAGCTTCAACTCTCTTTCATTGCTGCGTCTTGTTCCCGCAACGTAAATTTTACCTTCTCTCAGTTTCAGGTCTTTCTCTGTTAACCTTTTGAGTTCTGTTGTTCCCAGTCCCTGGTAAATCATTAATCCTAACATGATTTTGTTTCTGCTGCTGGCCAACACACTTGTCTGGAACCAGTTCTGGTTTTTGTCCGGATCCGTTTCTTTATCCGGGATCTTAAATTCGTGGTAGAGGCTTTCCAGCTCTTTCCGACTGAGGATCTCATATAAATGTTTGCGTTTTACTCCTCTTATGATGATCTGCGAAGTGGGATTTTCCCTGGCTATGTCTCCGGCTAAAAAATTGAAGTAGTGTTTTAAGCTGTTGACTAGGGTACTGATCGTCCTTTGTTGCACCCGGGATCGTTTATACTGGATGTAGTGCAAGATGTCGGCATAGCTTACTTCATCCTCTGGCACGTTTTCTTTTTTCATCCAGGTTTCAAAACGCATCGCATCTCTTGTGTATCGATTTACAGTAGTGGTGCTGTATCCCTTTCCCAGCAAATAATCGGCAAAATCTGCATATCGGGATTCAAACTGCTGTAGTAGATTTTCAACTTCTTCCGGCCTCACCGGTTCTTTGGCTTTTCCCCGGGTGCGGCTGTCCCTGGATTTGGCAAGTCTGATTTTTGGCATTTTTTTACTCTGTTAGTTCTATGTTTTCTGCTCTTGCATTTCCACCAGGTGTGTGTAAACCTGCGTAGACTCCAGGCTGGTATGGCCTAAAAACCGCCCGATCTTTTCCAGGCCCATTCCGTTTTGCAAAAGGTGCGTGGCTATGGAGTGGCGCAGTACGTGAAGTCGTACGTTTTTTTCCTGCAGGGCGGTGTCGTCACTTCGCTGTTGCAATAGCTTTAATCTCAGTGCCATGCTTTGGGTCTGCATGCGCTCTCCCATACGGGTGATAAAACAGGCGTCTTCCTTTTTGTCGGTGAGCAAGTAAGGCCGCCAGTCATAGATCCACTCCTGAAGGTAGTTCGAAGCTGTTTTATTGAACGGCACAAAGCGCTCCTTGTAGTTTTTCCCTTTCCGCACGTGGAGGATCTGCCGGTCAAAATTGATGTCTGAAAGGTCTAAGTGGTAACCTTCATTTCGTCTTAATCCACAGCCATAAAAAATAGTCAGTATTGCACGATCTCTTGCGTTGAGTGGTTCTGACCGGGTTCCTTCGTTGTAGCCTTCTGTGGCTTTATAGAGTTCGGTGATTTCTTCCTGGGTCAGGTATTCGATTTCCCGTGTGTCGTCTGTTTCCCACTCGATGCTTAAAGCCGGTAAAACAAGTCTGCCGGATTGCCTTAAGTATTCTGCAAACTTGTAAAGGCCTTGCAGGTGTTTATTCAGGTAGTTGTTGGAGAGGCCGCCACCTCTGCGGGTGTTGGCCCTGTATCTGAGCTGATCAAAATGATCTTTAAAATGCTGTGGCTCGATCTGCTGAAGATGATGGATCCCGTTTTGCTCCAGGTAGTGAAAAAATTCATGGATGTAGTTGGGAAGCTGGTAAACGGTGCTTTCGGCATAGCCCAAAATATCCAGCCATTCCTTAAACGACTGTTCCACATAGTTGAAGCCCGGTGATTTGAGTTTTAATTGTTTCATCCTTTCTTACCTTTTTGAAGTTGCCGTGAACTACGAACCTACTTTACTGACTTTCTTTGTTTTGCGTGGTTCATTTTTCTTTTGAACTGTCTTTGAACGTTTGGGGGCTGCTAATTTTTCCAGCGTTTCATCCAGCACGTTTCCAATCTGCTCTTTTAGTTTTCGGTATTCTTCATAGCTGGTGATCTCGTATTCATAGCCTTTGGATCTGGTGCCTTTCACGCGTTTCAGGTAGTAGTTGTAAAGCAGACTCAGTGTCCAGCGTTTTTGATTGCTCTCGTTGATGCGCAGGGCTTTTCTGATTTCCCGGTTGGTAAATTGGCTTTTGCCTTCCTGCTCCAGGTAAGCTTTGATGTTTTCCAGGTAGTTCCGGCAGGCTCCGGAGAGTTCATCTGACTTGCGCAGCAGGATTTCTTTTAAAAGCCTGTTGGCCTTTCGGATGTCTTCCAGTGTGGTTTCGATAAAAACTTCTCCGGTTTCTTTGTTGGCTTTCTGCTCTCGCTGGAACTGGTGATAAAAAGTAACCACCTCGATAAATTGCAAATAGTGGTTGTTGGTCCTGCGTGGCTTAAAAATCTCTTGTGGAAGTTTGAGCAGTTCTGCAAAAGGATTGATCACTTTTACCGGTTCCAAGATCCGCTGGCAGTTGCGCAGCAGTTCTGCTGCCTCCAGTTCTTCCTCTCGGTTGATCTTCCCGGCACTTACTTTCCGCTGGTAGTCCATGATTTTTAAGTCTTGTTCTTTGCTTTCGTCCAGGTAGATCAAAAAGCTGCGGTTGGCATTGTCTTCATAGATCTGCTCTTTGGTGGTGCAGCCGGCCACGCTCAACGGGCCTTCCACCACCAGGTGAACTGTGCGGGTTTCGCCTTTGGTGTTTTTGTGGGCCACTGTTTTCGATATCCGCTTTTTCGTTTGCAGTTCTCTCAATGGGTAAAGTGCGTTCTCGGCTCCATCCAGATCTTCAATCAGTATGAGTTTGTTTTTCAGTTCCCGCTGGCCGAAGTAGTAAAAAGCGTTTTCGCTCAAAGTGGTGATCTCTATTTTGTCTTCTTCCGGGATCAACTCGCCTACTTTTTCCTGCAGGTGGGTTTTTCCGGTGCCGCTGGCTCCCAGACTCACAATGTGCAGCGGTTGTTCTCTTTTGCGGCTGGTAAAGATCAGGTACATCAAAAGCCGGTTCAGCTCTTCACCGATCACCCCGCTTTTGCCGATTAATTTCCCGGTGTTGTCCAAAAGGTTCGGGTTTTCTAAAAAAGCTTTTGCCGCTTTCACTTCTTCCGCAGACAGTATTTTGGGCTGCAACACATCCTGCTTTTGTTCCTGCAGTTTTTCCAGGCGGTATTCTTCCAGTGCTTCGGTCAGCTCGCTCAGGCTGGCTGCTATCACGCTGGTGCCGATCTCGTGCCGCTCGGCCACTTTGCGGATAAATTTCTCCAGCTGGTTGTCGTTGTACAGGTCCAGGTTGTGGCGCACCGGTGGGCGGCTGCTGCCGTTGAGTTCTACTTTCAAAGTTGTCCGCATCCGGTCGAGGCCTTCCAGCTTGAGGCCGCCCAAAACGGTAATGGTGAGGATTTCATTTTTGTAAAGAAGCGATTCGGCAGAAGTGGTGTCGAGTGAAGTCATTTGTGAATATTTTTATTCTAAGCTCATTTGACTACAAACTTAGCATATAAGTCTTTTACTCAAAATACCTTTACGCTGCTATTTTTCAACAACTCGCCTTTTTAGCTGTCAAGACCTTATCTTTGTAAAGCGTTTAGCGCATAATCAATGACAAAACAAACAGTGTATGCCTTCTTTTGGAGAGAACTTAAAACAGCTCAGGGCCCAGCGGAAGATTTCGCAAGGGGAGCTGGCCGGGATGATCAAGATGCACCCCACACATATTTCAAGGTATGAGCGCAACCAGGCCAGCCCTACGGTGGAGGTGGTGCGCAAAATTGCCGAAGCTTTGCAGGTGTCGGCTGATGAACTGATCTACGGTGATTCTAAAGACATGGCCTCGGAAAAGATCAATGACAAGGAGCTCCTGCAGATGTTTTCCCAGGTGCAAAAGCTCAATACTGATGATGTGCACTGTGTAAAGTCACTCCTTGGAGCGTACCTGATTAAATCGGATTTACAACAAAAACTGACTGTAAAATGAAGAAAGAAGATTTCGTATTGATGCTGGTTGCCCTGGTGATTTTTGCCGCTATTCTTTTCGCGGCCCAGCAGAAGCAAATCCAGCAGTTAAATGCTTCCCTGGCGGGAGTAAATCAAAAAGCCGATCAAGGTAACCTGGCGGCCAGAATGGCGCTCAAGCAATCTACTGAACTGGTGGAAGGTATTCAAAACCTTGCACAAACAGAAGTGCAGGAGCGCACGCCTATTGGGTTTAGGATCGGGGAGAATAAAGAAGGGTAAAAGTGGGATTGCCTGTCATTATTTCTATAATCGCAGTAACTGTTGCTGTGCTCACCTTTATCATTAATTTTCTTTTGCTGCCCTGGCATGCACGCAGGATAAGGCTGTACATTAAAGCAAAGCCACAGTTTCAGTTAATGCAGCCTACCAGCCTGTTTAATAACAATGTGCACACAAGTATCGTCATCAGTGTGAAGGTGATCAACGAGGGCAAGAACCCGGTTTACATTACTGAACAATCTTTTAAACTTTCCAGAAAAATAAACGGTGGAGAGTTCGCTAAAAAAG
>NZ_JBEGHD010000023.1:0-8810 GCF_049334165.1 Halocola ammonii | reverse complement strand
GAAGCAGATCCCATTACCGTTCATGATAGTTCGAAGACACATAGAAATTAGAGCTCTGACTATGTGCCTTTGATTTCCTATGTGCCTATGTGTTTCCTTTTCCGTAGCTGAAAGCAGGCTATTCAGCGCTGGAACCTGAAACATTAAGGTGAGTTAAGAAGTGAAGAGGCATTAAGACTAGTACGATTCACTTAATGCTCCTTAAAACCTTCATGATCTTCATGTTAAAAATACTTAGCTGCTAGCTTTTCGCCATGAGCCATCGCTTCCCCCAACCCCAAAGGGGAGAGCCCTTTTCGCAGATATGATTAAACCACATGGGCACAGTAGAGTTTCTTTTCCATTCACCGGGAGTTTTCAACCGAAGCAGATCCCATTACTGTTCATGATCGTTCTAAGACACATAGGATTTAAAGCTTCTGACTATGTGCCTTTGATTTCCTATGTGCCTATGTGTTTCCTTTTCCGTAGCTGTATGCTCAAGGTCTACCAAAAGACAACACCATTAGGTAGGTAGCCCACATCAGCTGTAAACTGCTGGTTTCCTTCTCCATCGAAAACCAAGACAGAACCCTGCTCCACATAGTCAGCTGCGTCTGTGATCCAAAAATTTCCAGTGGAAGGATCAACCTCGAAGCCGTAGGCCAACGGATCACCGCTGATTGAAAAGACCTGCTCCTCTGCTCCACCGGTCACTGACAAGCTGTAGACGGAGTTGTCGCCTAAGTAAAACAACTCGTCTCTTTCAGAATTCAACTCCAGAAAACCGGACGCTGAGCTCACTTCGAATACCTCGGTCTGCTCAGTTGAAGGATCTACCTGGCAGAGCGCAAACTCGTTCGCCCCGATACCTCCGGTGCACATCATCCAAATCGTTCCAAAAGCATCTACTTCGATGTCTGAAGGCCCAGAAGGGACCTCAATAGAACTTAGAATTTCTTGAGAGTCAGGATCTATCACGTCCAGGGTGTTGTTGTCCTTGTTTACCGCATATACCAGCTCATTTACGAAGGCCATCTGCTCCACCCAGGCGCCAATATCAATAGTGGAGATCACTGTCGACTGATCGAGGTCAACCACCGAAATCTCATCCGAATAAATATCACTTACAAAAGCTCTCGATTCACCAACAGGTAAAAAGTATCGCGGAGACTGAAGACCGGTAATCTCACCAACTTGCTGAAAACTCGTGTCGGTCACTACCACCTTCCCGCTGTTGTTGAGCACAAAGTAAAACCGGTTGTTGTGCTTAACTCCGCTCTGAAGCACATCGCCAAGAGGCGAACTGTTAGTATTTTGAAAAACCTGGTTTTGAACTTCTCCACCTTGATCGACCAACGACAGAGAAGCATTCCCGAAATTAAAATTGCCTTCGTTCAGGACGATTGCTTTGGAACCGCTCAGCTCCGTACTTTGCTCTTCCTGTTGAGGACCGAAATTGTCTTTTTCACAGCTGCTAAGTGCAACAGCTAAAACCAGAATCAAGATCGCGTTGATCGTTCTCATCTCTTCTGTCCTGATTTAAATTCATAAACGAGGTTCACCATAAAATTTCTTCCCGGCATAGGCCTCCAGGGCATTACCTGATAGTTTTGATCGAGAAGATTATTGATCGTGAAAAAGCATGAAAGTCGATCGTTGCCGATTTCAAATTCCTTTCCAAGGCTCACGTCTGTTGTGCTGAAAAAAGGCATCCACGAAGAGTGATCGGCTGCGATGTAGCGCTTGCCGTTGTGCGCGTACTGAACTCTCGCAGTCCAGCTTTTCCACTTTGCATTGACTACAGCTCTGGCCGTGTGAAACGGCACGTAAATCAACTGCATTCCTTCGTTGGCAGCCGACTCTTCAATATTTTCTGTGGAAGTGTAAGAGTATTGTAAGTCAACGTTCAGTCTCCAACTTCCGGATTCGACCTTTTCAGAGAGGTTCACTTCCACTCCCCTATTTCTTACTTTCCAGAGATTTTGAGGCTGCCAGATGTTTTCCTTCGGACTCCACAAAATCCAGTTTTCGATGAGCGAGAGGTAGTAGTTCACGCCAAGCTGGTGAGTGAAAGTGGTTCTATCTCCGTCATCCGTTCGTTCCCAGGTTAGGCCGGCTTCTGCACTCCAACCTTCTTCTGGTTCCAGATTTGGGTTTCCTCCGGGATTCCAATACAGGTCGTTAAAAGCCGGATAGCGATAGTTTCTTCCGACATTTGCTTTGAGTGAAACTCCGCCAAAAAGCCTTTGAACTGAGCCAACTGAAAAGAGAAAAGGTGAAAAAACATCATCGATCTTTTCTTCTCTCAAAGTCAGGAAAACTCGATTGGACTTGGTTTCCCGCTCGATAGTTGACGACAGAATCGTTCTGTTTTGTCGGTGTGAACTGCTGTAACCATCCGACTCGGCAAAGTAGATTCGATGTTGCGCCAGGGTTCTTAGTTTCCACTTTTCGCTGAGCAAAAACAAACCGCGATACTGCGACTGCCAACTCGAAGAGTTCGTGTTCGAAAATTCATCACCCTGATAGTCGAGCCGGTCGAAAGTAAAGCCACTCTGAATTCTTTGAATAGATTTCTGTCGGACGTGTTTCCACTCGAGCACTCCCCTCACGTTCTCGTCCCACTGCTGCGAATATTTGCCTGGGGAAAGCAAAATCCCCGGAATGGTTCGCTCTGCCTTCGTGGCGTTTAAGTGGAAGTTGAATGTGTGGTGATCGTTCGGCTTAAAACCAACCGACTGGCTAACCCCCGAAATCGTGTAGTCAGCATTCTGCATCGTGTCTGTAGGCAAGTCTGCCCGGCTTGGATCTACAAAGGTGAAATCGTTTTCTGCCTGACGATGAAAAATCCCGGTCTCGAACTGCCACCGCTTCGAGCCCCAGGAGATTTTTCCCATTCCTTCCATTTTGGAGAAACTGCCCATTCCCAACCTGAACTTGGCGTTGGTGCGATTCTCAAAATGAAGTTGATCGTTGAGCGAGATTGTTCCACCCAGTCCACCACTGCTCTGTGGCAAACTGCTAATGCCGTACGTTACATCCACGCTTTCGCTAAAAGCCAACGGAAAAGTGTTCAGGTCCGATTGACCGAGAGTAGGCGAATTCACGTCCAGTCCGTTCCAGAGGACAGAAGTGTGCACTGCGCCAGTGCCGCGAAAGCCTGCCGTGGCGATCCCCGAGTTCCCATACTGCTTGATGAAAACCGGAGTTCGCGCGGCAATCAGATCATCTAGGTCGAAAAGCAATGGATCTTCAAATGCAAGCGAATCAAACGTCTGCTCCTTGTGCGCCTCGAAATTCTCGAGTGCAACCACATCAGCATGGTCCAACTGCGGGACAATCACCATTCCGGTGTCGTTTTGCGCAGCGAGGAATGCTGGGAAGAGCAATATTAGTAGTGTGATTCTCACGTGTTGATTATTGACCTGTAAGTTAAATCCGTACAGCTTTTAAAATCTTTTTATTTATGAAGCCTCTGACCCTGCTTGTCTCGATTAGCGTTGAATCATTGATCGAGAGCACAATTAAAGTGTCTTTCAAATCGCACTCTCTCGACTCCGCTCGAGAAACTCCCACCTCACCAGCCATTAGTTCGCGGGTAGGCAGGTTGTCGAGCGGAGTCGAGACACAGAGCGTGGAAGACTCATTGAATCCTTTGTTTTTAAATCATTCTACCGCTTCAAAACAACTTCACTGAAGCTATCACCGGCCGTTGTCACGCGGACGATGTAGCTACCGTTGGTGAGGCTTTTCAAGTCGATTGCTCCTCCGCGGTAATCATCCTGGCGCATCACCAATCTTCCCGCTTGCGAGTAAATTTCTACGCTTGCCGTTGCTTCAACTTCAACCTGAATAAAGTTGGTAGTTGGATTCGGGTAAACGGAAACCTTTCTTTGTGCCATCTCGGCAACATCAACGGTCGAGTGAATTGCACCCACGGCATCGAGGTCGAAACCGCCAGACTCAAAAGCAGTAGTAAAAGGATCGTTCACCGGAAATCCGTGAGCATCGAGAGACGCGTAGTTTTCATCGATCGATCCAACAACGTCAACAATTCTGACGTGGGTAACCGCATCGATGTCGATGTTAGCTGAATCAGCCAGTTGTTCGAGGTCGAAAGGAGTTCCAAAATTCGCGCGGTACTTTCCAGCGAAATTGTAGAGCAACTCGGTTTGCAGCGGATCAAAACCGCCAATCTGCGTTTCTGTTTGCGTCAGCGAGATGGCCGGGAAGCGCACGAACGTTTCACCATCAGAACTCACCTCCACGAAAGCCAATTCGAGGAAAGTGTCGTCAAAAGCATTTTCAAAAACAGCAAAGTCGGCACCCGGACCGTTGTAGATCGGAGCGTCAAAAGTGAGTGTTGCTGTTCCACCATCACCGAGGCTCACAATCGAACTTCCGTCAGCAGCACCAGTGGCGTTTTGCGGATCTCCTGTCGTGGCAAGTGGTGACGTTTCGTCTGTGATGTCAGTTGGACCGCGTAGCACTTCGCAATTCGTAGCCCAGGCCACGAAAGAAACACTTGTTCCCGGAATGGCTGTTGAGCCTTCCTCTTCCGCTGCAGGGGCAAAAGGACCAGCCTCAAACTCAGTTGCCGCAATCGGCTCTGCCGGAGGCACAGCCGGATCGAAATCTGTATAAGTGCAGCCAAACCAGTCACCATCGGCTACCGTTTCGCCAAGGCCGCTGTTCGATTCCCAGTCGGTGCCGTTGACGCTACTCCAGGTACCCCAGTAGTCGGGCATTCCACCCACACCGGATTTGGTGATGTAAAAAATGTCGTTTAGAAAGGCCTCAGCATTAACGCGCATGGCCACGTCAGCAGCATCGATGGCAGCGAGCATGTCGCCACCAGTGGTTTCGCCATCAAAGCGAAAGCCCCAGGCCAAAGACTCTTCGGCATCGCCTTGGTTGAAGTCGACAACCAAAACGGCCGAATTTTCTCCTTCGCCCACCCAAAAGGAAACATCGTCCTGGGTGAATTGCGCAGAGAGATTGAAAGAAATAATACAAGAAAAAACGAATACCAATAGCACTTTTGGAGCATGTGCCACGCTCATTAAAGGTGTAGAAACAAACATGTAAATAAAGTTTGCGAGCGGTTCTGATTTTGTTTTTGGAGAACCGATCTTATGCAACTTCGCACTGGCTTTTTAACCCGAAAGCACTGGCCGAATTTGCTTCTTGGCAGGTCTTCTGACTTACTCCGTCCTTTTAGCGCCTTCCCATCTTGTCACGACTTGACAAAACAGTGGCAGGGGTATTTGCTAAAAGGCCTTTGGAGCTCACAGCTGCGGGTACAGTTCCGGAATAGCGGCAAAAAAGCCGGGCACCGGATTCCCTTTTTATCTCTCGCGGTCGAACGCCATCGAGAGAACCAAAAGCGCAGCAAAGGTAAACAACAATTTGGGCGGGGAAAATTAGTTTTTCAACAGGTGTGCAAGTTTAAGGGAACCAAATAGACAATTTATGATTCTCTGTATCAGGTACAATCATTAAAGTTGAACCAAAAGATGGCGCGAGAGCCGTTTGTCGACTTTGTAAACTGAAGCCACTGCGAAAGTTTAGCGTAGTCGAGACACTGGTGATTATTACTAATATCATCATGTTCCTTTCTGGGCATTCCCCTGGCGGGTCGGGCTTTCCGCTTCAATCTTTATTGTCCCGAGCAAAAAGGCAAACGCAGCAATAAAGGATTTCCACTGCAATCCCTAACGCGGATGGTGGGTTTGATTCGGAGTATTTCGGATTAATTGAAAGAGAAAGGCACCAGCTACAAGCTCGTGCCAGCGGGGGAAAACATTACGACTGCTGTCGTCTCAAAATATTCAGATTGTCTTCAATATTGAAGCTTTAATTAATTTACCATACAATGCCCTTAGTCCAGTCACTAAAGTTTTTATCTTTCCGCTCTCGCCAATATTTCACATGTTCGATCTTCAGTACATCACTTTCAGGAAGTTTCCAACAAACAATTAACCTATCTTCTCTTAGTTCTCTGTCCCATTTATCAACATTTTGTTGTATTTCTTCATTCCAATTTTGAGGAAGCCAAAAAGGATAATCAGGTTTGTCATACTTTCTAAAAACTGACTCTATATCTTCAAAAGTGTATAACATTGATCGTGAAAAGTAGAATACAGGGTAATCTGGTTCTTCAAATAGTTTAGGATGCCCCCATCCAATAAATTCAAAGTGAAAGTTTTCGTAAGTTACAGGGCATTCAGCAAATCCTTTCATTGGTCCATCATACCATTCCACGCTGATAGACTTCGCTATTTTTTGATCTTTAAAATATATCATTAGAAATCATTTTTGTTTAGGGTAGTTAGGATTGGTGTCGAATACCTCTTTTATTCTCAATTCCAGTTGCTATTTTAGATTGACAGCAACAGCTCAGACTGCAAGGTATTCAAATCGTCACAATTTTCATGGCCCCGCGAAATAAAGAATTTCCACTGCAATCCCTAACGCGGGTGGTGGGTTTGATTCGGAGTATTTCGTATGAATTAAAAGGTTTGCTGAGAGAAAGGCGCGAGCTATCGCCATGAAGATTGCCGAAGCTTTAGAGGTGTCTTTAGATTACCTAGTCGGTAAAGAAGATCTGCAATTGGAACAGGACATCATCAAAAAGATTCTGAGCATGCAAAAGCTACCCGAACAGGACCGGGAGCACATTCTCTTTACCTAGGATGCTATGCTGAGTGATGCCAAAGCCAGAGCCGCTTATGGATAACAAAAAAACCCAGACCGTTAAGCCTGGGATTTTTCAAGTTGCTTTTGCTTCTCTTCCGATTTTGCGAAACCCTAAACATAGAAAAGACGGGGAAGGTTCCCTTAGTTTTTATTCTCAAAACCAAACCATGATTGAATTCTATTCCAGCTCAAAACACCTACCAAAATAATGAGCCCAAAAAATATGGCAGAGCCTAACAAAGTGAGGTTCAATACATATGCAAACACAATTGAGACAGAGAAAGCTGCTGTATGAGCCCAGAAGACCATTCTAAATTTTCGATAGCTTAAAATGACTTTCAAATATGTACCAATTGGGACAGAAGCCGAAATCATAAACAACAACGAGTGGAATATAATGTGAAAATGATTCATTATCAAAGCAATTACCTCCAAAAGTATCGCGCTCAAAAGCACATAAACTCCTTTTTTGGGATCCCCTCCCTTTCTGTCAGGTCTGTCTAAAATATCCTCTCTCATTCTTCTTTTTTATGACGTAAGGTGTTCATTACTAAAAATTACACAGCTAAATTGAGCTATAGAAAATCTGCTGGTTGTCACATATTAGTTGATTCCCCGTTCATACTACACTGTTTAAAATAATACTCCTTCAAGGGAGCAACGCTTCCACTGTCACCAAACTCGACATTTACTTTTTGCTTAGCTAGTATTTTCAAAATATCTCTCACAGTATTGGCATTTCTAACCGAGAAATATCGATTTTTTCGAAAAAGTGAAATGCAAAATGCATAATTATGCTCATACTTCGGTGGCTTATCTAGTTTTATTTTTTTAATTTCAGAATACTTAACTACATAACCTTTAGAGTAAATCTTTTTTACAATAATGCCTTCATCTGAAATTTCCACCCATTTAGCACAAAAAACAAACAATAAGAAATTAAAAGCTAGGATTATCGGCACCTTTAAGTATCCAACTATTCGTTCTGAATAATACAATAGCCATGAAATAAAAAAACCAATTAGGGCAAGATGATACCATTCTGACCACGGTGTGATTTTGATCTTATTTCCCACTATTTTATTCTCCATTTGTACTGTTAGTCTCTGCTTGCTGTTCTTCAAATGCATCAATCATCACCTGAATTTCTTCTAAAGCTAATGTTCCAATTTCTATGGCATCATCAGTCGCTTTAGGATTAGTCACAGCGTTGTTGACTACTTTATACAGGTTTTTCAAAAATTGACCTGTATTTGCAATCGACTTACCTGTGTTCAGAACCTCTGGATCAATACCTAAAGTTTCTGAAAGGAGTGTTTTGTTCTTTTCGAAAAACACTGTTGAAAAATCATCAGCAGATGCCGCTAAGCTAATGCCCTCGAGGGCTATAGTCCCTCCCCCCATGGCTGCTCCTGCAATATATAACGTTCCCCCAGATAAGATGACTCCCCATGTTCCGAAAAGAAGTTGCTTTCCTCCATTATGATACCCATATTCTCCACCATATTTACCGCCATAATTTGCGACATCATTACTACCATTCAACCAATCCTCGTCATATATCAACTTGTTCCTGATCCACACCTGCTCATTTTTGAAATCAATGACTGGAAAACTCATTACATAATCATAATGTCGTTGTTCAGCCTCCATTTGTCGATGCCCTGATTCTAGCTTAAATGCAACATCGGAATTTGGATGTATTTCTCTCATTTGAATATGACTGTACGCGTCATTCGCAGTTACAACTCTAACAGGTTGATCCTCATGCAGTATAGTCTGTCCAGGCTCCAATCCTTCTAATTCAATCCTATCATTTACTCGATTGCCGCTGAATGCGTAGGGTGAATAGAATGGATAATCCGGAGCGAGAGGATCAACACTTAAAAACCTCCCAATCCTCGCATCGTGCACTCTATACTTGAAAGACACCGCACTCCCCCCTAACCATTCCTTATCAGTTTCCTGACCCTGGAAGCCATACCTGTAGTCACTTCCCTGGTAGGCGAGGTCTCCGGGCATCGTCATCCCAAATGTGAAGTAGTTAACATCAGATTTTTGGGGTGCTACGGATTTTCCCTTGATCACTTCCAGATTTTTTCCAAAAGCGTCTAAAGGCCTTTCCTCTT
>NZ_JBEGHD010000022.1:0-27714 GCF_049334165.1 Halocola ammonii | reverse complement strand
CGCCCTCAATCAACCTCTAGTTTTTCACTTTAAGTATCTTCCGAATAGGAAGAAAAGCACGGTGCTAGTGGCGTACCACCAATCTTTTTGTGTTCCTGAAGTTATTGCTTTCCACTACAACAAAGTATACTCCTGCCTCGAGCGAAGCAGTTGCAATCTCAACATCGTGTGTACCTGCACTCAACGTAGCATTCTCCACTGTTTTCACTCTTCTCCCTGAGAGATCTGTGAGATACATTTCAAATTCTCCGGTTCGTTCAACAGCAACTCTCGCTGTAGCCCGCTCACCGGCAGGATTTGGGAAAAGACTCCAGTTGAACGTGTTCTTATCAAGTTCTTCAACACTTACAAACTGACTATTGATATTGATGTCATCAATGTAGATGTTGTTACCTCCACCGCCTTTAAACCTAAACCTCATCATGAAGTTTTCGGTTAGCACTGCAGAATCATTGATCTCAGCTGTGACCTGTCGCCAATCATCTTCGCTGTTGGGAACGAATGCAAAAAATGATGGATCAGCAGTTGGGAGAACAGTGTTCCCGAAATAAAGAATTTCTGTTTGCCAGGTATTTCCACAATCTCCTGAAACCTGTAGCCTAAACTCGTCTGTGCTTCCATCACTCGATTTGTTCGCATGTGCATATCGAAAACTAATGGTAATTCCATTGGTGTCGCTGGCATCAATTGTTGAAGAAATCAATTCATTTATCAGGCCACCATCCGAAAGTCTGTTAGGAAGGTAGACACTTGTTTCACCTGAATAAGCTGCATTTTGAGTTGTTTCCCACTGCACTTCAGTGTCTGCCTCGTCTTCAATTACAAACCAATTATCGGCAGGAAAGGCATCTTCAAATCCTTCAACAAGGGGCACTGGCTGTCCTCCAGACTCCATCACCGTAACAAACTCAGATTTAGTAATAGTTTCTGTATTACCACTTTTTTCAACCGTGAGAGTCACGGTGTAGTTGCCTGGCTCTGGATAAATATGAATGGGTGCTTCAAGATCTTCTTCGTTGGTTCCCTCTAATACAGTACCATCGCCAAAGTCCCACGTCCATGAATCAACATCGTTGTAGGACTCGTCAAAAAATTGAATCTCATCTCCAGGGCAAATTACGCGATCAGTCGCTGAGAACTCAGCTGCACACAAAATTAACTCATCTCCGAATACGCCTGTGTCCATAAGGTTTTCGTCAGTGTGGAGTTCATTCCGTTCAGCAATACTCGAAAAAGCAGCGGCTCTCATTCTTTCCATTTGACCTGCTGTGAACATCTTGCTACAGTAAGAGTACTCCATGTAGTTTTCTACGTTGTCCAAACTTCCGCATGACTCACCATTCAATGTGCAGCTCGTCCATCCGAGAGTGTTTGGAGTATCGCTTACTCCATCATCTTGCTGGCAATTGGAAGCATCTTCAGGGCTGTTTCCTGCACCCCAGGTGTGGCTGAGATTTAGCCAGTGACCAACCTCATGAGTGAGAGCCCGGGAACGATTGACGTTGCTCGTTCCTATCGACCCGGTATAATCGTGTCTCATCACTATTCCATCATCGCCCTGCGAAAAGAAATTGTCTACTGAAGAAGGCAAAAAAGTGTATCCAGCTGCACCGGCAGCATCGTTACAAACCCAAACATTCATGTAGCTATCTCGCGGCCAATGAATGAGGTCTCTCATAGCACCATTCCCATCATAAGTTAGTTGACTAACCGTTCGTGTTATTCCTTTGGTGCAATTGCCATCCGGGTCTAGTTGCGCTAACCTGAACTCAATACGAATATCTGAAGCGAGGTCAGCAAAGTTTGAATTTAACTGAATTGTATCCGGATTGAGTTTTCTGAAATCTCTGTTGAGAATTTCAACTGCATCGTAAATTTGATCATCAGTGATGTTTTCCGGACCATTATTATGAATAACATGAAATACGACCGGAATAATCAAAACTTCATCTCCTCCAGCACCTCTGGATAGGGTTTCTGCTTCGAGCTGGGCGCGCGCCTCTTGCATGTGACTTCTCAGTTCGGGATGCTCTTCAAAATACTGTTTTTCAATTACATGCTGATTGCAGAGGGGCACCTCTTGAGCTGTTGAGGTAAAAACTAAAAGTAGACCTAAAAGAGTTAGTTGTGAGGTCAGAAATCTAATCATACTTTAATAAACTTTAATGAAAGGTTAGTTGGCTAAATTACCATTCTCTTCGCTAAAGGTTCAATACAAGGTCGAATCAAAATTCCCGAAATCTTGTGATGCTGAAGCTCAATCGAGCTATTCTTCAAGAATTTTGTGGCCATAGCTTTTCAACCGTGCTTTTTAATTAATTGTTAAGGGGTTTAGAGGTTTTCAAACTCGAGTTGTTGATAGCTGGTTTATTGCTAATTTTGCAGCGCAAATCACAAAGAAAAAGACATGAAAAAAGTTTTACTCTTTGCGGCTCTTCTTACCGCAACTATCAGTGTTCAAGCTCAGTGTGACGAGATTTTTATCTCGGAATATGTAGAGGGAACATTCAACAACAAGGCAATTGAAATTTACAATCCTACCGATGCTGCCATCGACCTGTCAGGTTATCAACTCGAAAGATTCTCGAATGGATCTAATAATGCCGATGCCAACCAAAAGCTGGTACTTTCCGGTACAGTTGAGCCTCACGATGTTTATGTATATGTAATCGACAAGAGAGATCCTGATGGTACCGGTACGGAAACACCAGTGTGGGAAGGACTTCAGGATCAGGCTGACGAATTCGTTTGCCCGGTGTATGCTGAAAACAACACCTTGTATTTCAACGGAAATGACGCTCTGGTTTTGAGAAAGCTCTCTAACAATTCTGTTATCGATCTTTTCGGAAAAGTAGGTCAGGATCCTGCAGATGATTTCGGTGGAGGATGGAACAACATCCCTCCTTCTTACGTGTCTTCAATCAATGGTGGAACCCCGTGGACAGAAGATCACACTATGATTAGAAAAGCATCCGTAGAAGCGGGTGTTACTACTAATCCAGAGGTTTTTAACACTGAGCTACAGTGGGACACAGTGCCTGCAAATACTTTCGTAAACCTCGGTGCTCACGTTTCTGTGTGTGACCCTGACAACGTTGGCGAGAACACAGTTGCAGAAATGTCGCTCTATCCAAATCCATCTCAGGGTTGGTTTGTAGTGAGCTCATCAGCGCCAATTGTCAGAGTTGAGATTTTTGACCTTAGCGGCAAAAAAGTTTACTCTGAAGAAGTTGCAAACCCAGAAAACGCTCTTCGAATCACTGCGGATTTGCCAAAAGGTGTATACGTAATGAAAGGACTACTCGGAGACAACCGTGCGATTCACTCGAAAATGGTTGTTAGATAATATTTAACTTGAGGCCCCTCCAACTATTGGAGGGGCCTGTTTTTTTGAGCTTTCAGAATAAAGCTTTTTTTAAACCTGACGCGAACTTGAAAGTCTGAACCATGAAAAGACTGTTCACCTCCCTGGCCACCCTAATTCTCTTTCCGCTCACATTTTTGGCGCAAGAGGGAACTCTAAAGGGTACTGTTTACGATGCCACAACAAAAGAGCCGCTCATCGGGGCTTATGTTCTTTACGAAGAAAATAAAGGAACAACCACCGGCATTGACGGACAGTACAAGGTAAAACTCGAATACGGCACTTATGAGCTTCGTGTATCCTACGTGGGTTATAAGCCGCAAGTGAAAACTATCACCATCAACTCTGGCGTTCAGGAGCAGAGCTTTATGCTCAAAACTGAGAGTCTTGGTGTGGCTGATGTTGTTGCCGATGTAGCTCGTGAACGCGAAACTCCAGTTGCATTCGCAAACGTTTTGCCCGCCCAGATCAACGAAGAAATGGCCTCCCAGGATTTGCCTATGATTCTCAATAGCACTCCCGGAGTTTATGCAACTCAGCAAGGTGGTGGCGATGGTGATGCCAGAATAACCATCCGCGGATTTGACCAGAGAAATATCGCAGTGATGATCGATGGGGTTCCGGTGAATGACATGGAAAATGGCTGGGTATACTGGAGCAACTGGTTCGGGCTCGATGCTGTTACGCGTTCTATTCAAGTTCAGCGCGGTCTTGGTGCCTCCAGGCTCGCTATCCCTTCTGTTGGAGGAACAATGAATATTCTTACCAAAGGGATCGACTCCGAAAAAGGAGTTACCTTCAGGCAAGAGGTGGGAAGCTTCGGCTTCACAAGATCAACGATTGGACTCACTACAGGCAGAATGGACAATGGTTGGGGAGTGACCGTTGCCGGTAGCTACAAAACCGGAAATGGCTATGGCGATCAACTTTTCACCGAAGGTTACTTCTACTATCTAAAGGTTGAAAAAGAACTTGGCAACCACCTTCTTAGTCTGAGCGGAATGGGAGCACCACAAAGCCACGGACAAAGATCATTCAAACGCCCGATCGCTAACTATTCGCACGAATTTGCTCGCGATCTCGGTGTGAGTGAATCTGAAATAGACCGTTTCACTGAATACGGTATACTCTATAACCAACACTGGGGGCAGTACGAAGACCGTACCTACGGACCCATCAACAACCAGGGAAATCACCCTTATGAAAGTGGTCGACTAAGAACGCTCAATGAAAGAGTAAATTATTACCACAAACCGCAATTCACACTTCGCGACCTGTGGACAGTAAATGAAAATATTTACATCACAAACACCGCTTACCTTTCTCTCGGAAATGGTGGTGGAACAAGCCTCAACTCCACTTCATGGCCTCAAACCACCAACGGCCAAATCGATTTTCAGACGCTCTACGATAACAACTTATTAGTAGATACTTTCATATCTCCTGATGGTCTCAACCCTGGTGATGAAGAAGGTGAAATTGAGTCTGAAAATTATCTGCAGTCGTCTATCAACAACCACTTTTGGTACGGCTACATTGGTAACATTACTTACACACCGAACGATGAGTGGACTTTGAACTTTGGAGTTGATGGACGCAGCTACAAAGGGGAGCACTACAGAACTCCCTACGATTTGCTCGGTGGAGATTATGTTTTGGACACAAATAATAAAAATCAGGATCCGGAAACCAAGATTCGCGAAGGAGATAAATTCACCTACCACGATGAAGGAATTGTTCGTTGGGCCGGTGGATACTTCCAGGCTGAGGTGAAAAAGCTTAACTGGTCGGCTTTCATCAATGTTTCAGGGGCTTATACAGGTTATAAGGCTGTAGACTACTTCAGGCCTAAAACCCTACAGCTTTACGAAACAGTTTACATGGACGGAAACCAGGTTCAGGTGCCAGACACAACGCTGGAAATTGGATACAACACACCTGTGACTTACAACGGAACCACCTACGACAGAAACTCTGACGGTCTGGAAACCTACGAGACCGACTGGATTTCACTTCACAACTACACAATAAAAGGTGGAGCCAACTACAATGTTAGCGAGTTCTTCAATGTATACGGTAACCTCGGATACCTTTCAAAAGCTCCAAGGTTCGACAACGTTATCGACCGTCAAAACAATGTGACTGACAATTACGCCAACGAAATTATTCAGGCAATTGAAGCCGGAGCCGCTTACAAAAAGGACCGCTGGAATATTACCATGAACGCTTACAGAACACAGTGGTTCAATAAACCGGTGAATCAAAACGTGCAGGTAGCTCACCCAGAGCCTACCGGAGAAAATGACAGAGCTCTTGTGTTCGTGCCGGACATGGACGCACTGCACCTCGGCTTGGAAGTTCAGGGTGCGTACCTTGTGACACCGAAGCTTACAATTGAAGGATTACTGTCTGTCGGTGACTGGACCTGGCAATCTACCGAGGAAGGGGAACTGGTTGACCAAAACACCAACCTCCTGATCATCAATGATGACACCGGAGAGCCGTACACCGTTGAATTTGACCCGCGAGGAGTTCATGTTGGAAATGCTGCTCAGCTACAAATTGGAGGATTGATTCGCTACGACATTCTGGACGATTTTTATGTAAAGCTCAGAAGCACCTATTTCGGAAATCAATATGCCGACTTCAATCCAGAATCGCTTGTTGGTGAAGACGCAGGACGTGAATCCTGGAAAACTCCAGCTTACAACCTGCTCGATTTTCACACCGGATATCGTCTGGACCTCCCAAAGGACGGCCACATGGATATCCGACTCAGCGTGCTCAACCTCCTCGATTCGAAATACATTACTGACGCTCAAAATAACGACCAGTTTACTGGCGTCCCGCAGAATTTTAATGCTGAGTCTGCAGCGGTCTTCTTCGGACCTCCACGCAGATTCAACCTAACTTTATCAATTACATATTAAATTTTCATTTTAATGAAGTATCTAATTTCAATTGTTCTTTCAGGTCTTTTTGCCACGCAAATGTTGGCGCAGGACAACATTCTGGACCTGAGACAAAACTATGGCGAAGGAAGCTCAGTAACCATCACCGGAATTGTTACAAATGGTGATGAAATGGGATCATCCGTTCGCTACATTCAGGACGAGACTGCCGGTATTGCCATCTACCCTGGCAACGACTGGAGCGACTGGAGTTCTGCTCCGCTTCGAGGTGACGAAATAACTGTTAGCGGTGTGGTCACTCAATACAACGGATTGCTTGAAGTTGGCCCAGACCTTACCAGTGTCACAATCAACAGCTCGGGCAATACGCTTCCCGATGTTCAGGTCGTTACTCCTAATGATCTCAACGAGTCGCTCGAAGGGGAACTCGTACAGATCAACGGGGCCATTTTCAGTAATGGAGGAGAAAACTTCGAAGGAAACTCCACTTATGCATTTACGGCAGGAGACGAATCTGGAATCATTTACGTGCGCACTGGTAGCGTTCTGATCGGAGAATTGATTCCTGTGGGTGCTGTGCAACTTACTGGAATTCTCTCGCAATTCTCTTTCACAGGAGTTGGTGGCTATCAGATTCTGCCCAGAGATCAGGACGACCTTTTCTCTGCATCGCCCATCAATATCGCTTCAACCATCGTTCAGGATGACATTACAACTACTTCTTTTTCGCTCAGCTGGACTACAGATACGGAAGGAATCACACGTGTGGAGTACGGACTTTCTCCAGACAACCTAAGTGAATCTGTGGAAACCACAGACCTCACAACAGATCACGAAATTGTGCTAGATGGGCTTGAACCAGGAACAATTTACTACGCCAAGGCCGTTTCATCTAACGGTGACGGATCTGCCGAATCTGGTGTTTCTGCGTATGCAACAGAATCTCTTTCATCAGGTGAAATCACCGTTTATTTCAACGGCTCTGTTGACCACACCATGTCTTCGGGTGAATACGCCATTTCTCTTGGAGATGCCATGAACGACTCACTGGCAGCAGTTATCGATCGTGCCGAGCATACTCTTGACATGGCAATTTACAACATCAACGATCAGACAATGATCAATGCTGTGAATGATGCTTACGAGCGCGGAGTTGAAATTCGCTACATCGCAGAAGGATCCAACCTCAACGCTGGAGTGGATCAGTTCAACGTAAACATCCCGGTGCTTTTCCGTGAAAACTCAGAAGGAAGTGGAATGCACAACAAGTTTATCATCGTTGATGCCGACTACACCGACAAAGCTACTCTGGTAACTGGAGCGACCAACCTTACTACCGTTCAACTTTTGGACGATTACAACAACGCTATCATTTTTCAGGATGAATCACTGGCAAAAGGTTACCGCGTTGAGTTCAACGAAATGTGGGGAAGTGATGGACCTACACCAAACTTGGCCAACTCAGTCTTTGGTGATGAAAAGCTGATCAACACACCCGAGAAGTACATCGTTGGTGGAAACGAAGTAGAAGTCTACTTTTCGCCAACTGATAACGCTACAGGCGCCATCCAAAGAGCTATTGAAAGTACAGATCAAAGCCTCTACTTCGCCACTCTTGCATTCACTAGAGATGAGTTGGGACAGGCAGTTATAGAGGCGAACAATAGCTTTTTTGTAACAGCTGTGGGAATGATCGAAATGGAATCAGCCACCGGAAGCGAGTTCGAAACCCTTCAGGATGCCGGTGTATTCGTTTACTCGCACGAAGGTGTTTCTCCACTGCTTCACCACAAATATTGTATCGTAGACATTTGTCACGTGGATAACGATCCAATCGTTGTCACTGGTTCTCACAACTGGTCTTCATCAGCAGAAAACGTGAATGACGAAAACACAGTTGTCGTTCACTCGGAGCGTGTTGCTAACCTCTATTTTCAGGAGTTCGCAGCCCGCCTAAATGATCTTGGTGTTGATATTCTCGATATCGACAACACCATTTTGGATTGTGTTGTGGGCGTGAATGAACTCGACAACGAACTGAACTTGACAGTTTTCCCGAACCCATCAGACAACGTGCTGAATATCCGCACAGACAAGGTTGGTGGAGACGTGAAGATCTTTGACCTCCTTGGTAATGTAGTTTGGCAGGGAAGAATGAATTCGAAGCAAACTTCTGTAGATATCTCTTCGCTCAGCGCGGGTGTCTACGCAGTTGAAATGACTCATGAAGGACAGCGACTGACTTCAAAAGTTGTCGTTCAGTAATTCTTTTCTGAAAAAGAATTTTTCAAAGCCTCTCTCGATTTTCGGGAGAGGCTTTTTTTATTGCTTTTCACCTAAATTATCTGAGGCATTCATTTCTCACCTCCACTGCTGATCGCTATCATTTCTGGCAGAAAAATATGTCCTTACATTTCTGACGAACAAAATAACCTGACATGAAAAATTTTATCCTCTCATTTATTTTGATCACATTTTTCTGCGGAGCGCTCACTTCTTGTGGATCTCAAGGTGACGACCACAATCACGACAGTACCTCACACAAGGTGGAGCTGAACAATGGTGAAAAATGGAAAGCCAATCCGGCCACTACTACAGGCATCGAAAAAATGAAGAAGCTGGTTGATGAGTTTGAAAAAGGCCAAAACAGCGATTTCGGACAGTTGCAATCTAAGCTGCAAAAAGAGTTCAGTCTCATTTTTGAAAAGTGTACGATGACCGGTGAGGCGCACAACCAGCTTCATAATTATTTGGCACCACTTTCAAAACAGCTCAAAAAGCTTGAGAAAGGAACACTTGAGGAAAAAGAGATTGCATTAAAAAAAATAGAAAATCATCTCAATTCATTTGATCAATTTTTCAAGTGAAATTTCCCGAGGTAAGGAAAACAGCAACACATTGATAGCTGTTAAAATAAGTGGAAATTTCATCATAGTTTTCTACATTTTAGCTAGCAAAAATGAACCCATCAGCTTGATGCCATGGAATTTATTGATTACTACAAGATTCTCGGTGTAGACAAAAACGCCACTGCAGAACAGATAAAAAAGGCTTATCGCAAAAAGGCCAGAAAGCTTCATCCGGACGTGAACCCCGACAATCCGGAAGCGAAAAAGAAATTTCAGCAGCTCAACGAAGCTCACGCGGTATTGAGCGACCCTGAAAAACGCAAGAAGTACGACAAGTACGGCAAAGACTGGAAACACGGAGAGGAATATGAAAAGTATCAGCGTGCCCAGCAGCGACAAGGTGGGCAACAGTCGGGTAGGGCTTACACTTACTCAGGCGATTTTGGCGGAGAGGATTTCTCAGACTTCTCAGACTTTTTCTCATCGATGTTTGGAGGTCAATCCGGATTTACCGGTGGTAGCAGAAGAAGTCGCAACACCAGATTCCGCGGCCAGGACTTCCATTCCGAAGTGGAACTAACTCTAGAGCAAGCCTACACCACGCACAAGCAAACTTTTACCGTAAACGGGAAAAATATTCGTATCACTATTCCTGCCGGAGTTGAAGATGGGCAAACCATAAAACTCTCGGGTTACGGTGGCGAAGGCACCAACGGTGGCCCTAAGGGAGATCTGTACATCAAGTTTAGAATCCCTAACAACGAACGATTCAAAAGAGTCGGTAACGATCTGTACACCACCAAATCTATCGATCTCTACACGGCTGTTCTGGGCGGTGAAATTACCATCGATACCATGAGCGGAGCCATCAAGTTGAAGGTTAAACCAGGCACTCAAAACAACACCAAAGTCAGGCTGAAAGGAAAAGGGTTTCCGGTCTATAAGAAGGAAGGACAGTTTGGAGACCTCTACGTGACCTATCAGGTAGAAATTCCAAAAACGCTGAGCAGTCGCGAAAAAGAACTCTTCACCGAATTGGCGAATCTCAAAAAAACCACAGCACAATGAAAAATCAACGATACATCACGCTGAAAACCATTTGCGAAAGCCACGACATCACAGAGTCGTTTGTCATTTCTCTCAGCGAATTTGAGCTCATTGAAGTGGTAGAGGACAATCGCGAAAAAAAGATTGCAGAGAGCCAACTCACCGATCTGGAAAAATTCATTCGGATCTCAAACGACCTGGACGTGAACGTTGCTGGTATCGAAGTGATTCACCGACTCACCAAAAAGATGGAGCGCATGCAGCGAGAAATGGAGTTACTCGAAAAACGACTTGAGATTTACGAACCGTAAATTCTACTTCGCGCGGGCTATTCGAAAACCGACATCGTAAATCTCGGGCAGCGAGTCTCTTCGCATCGCCTGATTGATCTTCACCTTATACTGACCCTCGAGCGGAAAGCGTTTTTGCTTCTGATACAAAAAGCGGTTGTCGTAGACATTGCCAATTCCAGAGCCCAACCACTCACCGTTTGGTGCAGCCAAAAAACACTCGATGGTATCGGTCTTTGTTTTGCCATTTGGAAACGACATTTCCACAAACAGAAACAGATTGCTAAATGGATAATTGTCGCCATTGCGCAGGTTGATAAACATGTTGTTCATACTCACCGTGTCCTGCACTTCAAAAGAAAACACAACTGGCTCATCGGCCGACCACACAGCTTTTGCAATCTCCCGATTTTCTTCATAAACAACATCGTTGTCACAGGAGGCAAGTCCCACAAGAAGGATTGCCAAAGCACCAATCAATTTAACTCTTGTCTTTGCCATCGTTTTTCGGTCCTGAGTTGTTCTTGTTCTTTGGTTTTCCACCGCCTTTTGGGCCTTTGCCTTTTCCCTTGGGTTTTCCTTTTGGGCCTTTTCCTTTCGGCCCTTTGTTTTGCGGCCCTTTACCTTTAGGACCCTTGTTCGGTTTTGTTCCCTTTGCAGATTGGCCACCCTTGTTCTTAGGTCCTCCACCGGGTTTTCTGCCTTTTCGCTTCTTCTTCCTTCCGCCTTTGCTTGTTCTATCGAAGCGAGTGAGGCTGTCTTCGCCAACAGCATTTAGGTAATCCACCTCTTCCACTTCTTCTCGCTCTATGAAACCGGAAAGATCATCGGGCTTCTTGCCGGCCTTGTTCATCTCCATGATTTCGTTCAAAGCATCGATGCTCAAAGCAACGGGAGCTCCGCCCATCTGCTCTTCGTAAATGAAGTACATGATGCGTTTAAAAATGTCTGTCTTGAAATGAACGGCTGTTCCTTTATGCGTGAACAGTTTGGTAGATGGTGGCGGAAATTCTTTAATCGCATCGAGGTACTGATCGAGCTCGTAATTGAGGCAGCATTTCAATTTTCCGCACTGTCCGGCAAGTTTTTGTGGGTTTAGCGAAAGCTGCTGATAGCGAGCTGCACTAGTTGACACTGATCTAAAATCGGTAAGCCAGGTAGAGCAGCAAAGCTCTCTCCCACACGATCCTATTCCACCGAGACGACCGGCTTCCTGCCGCGCTCCGATCTGGCGCATCTCAATTCTGGTTTTGAAAGACTCCGCGAGCTTTCTGATAAGATCCCGAAAGTCTACACGACCTTCTGCGGTGTAATAAATGGTGACCTTTTTGCCATCGCCCTGATATTCCACATCGCTGATTTTCATCACGAGGCCGAGGCTATCGGCAATCTCGCGAGAAATCATCATGGTGTCATTCTCTTTCATCCTGACTTCCTGCCAGGTGGTTATATCTTCTTGTGTGGCTTTGCGATAAATCTTTTTGACCTCGTGATTGTCCTTCACTCCCTTTTTGTTCATCTGTAGCCTGACCAACTCGCCAACTACTGAAACTATGCCCACATCGTGGCCGGGTGAAGACTCTACCGTAACAACATCGCCCACCTGCAATTCGAGGTCGCCAGTGTTGCGGTAAAAGGATTTGCGGCTGTTTTTAAACCGCACTTCAACTATATCAAATGGTTTTTGGCTATCGGGTAAATCCATACCTGAAAGCCAATCAAAAACGTCTAATTTATTGCAACCGTCCACACCACAAGAGCCATTGTTGCGGCATCCTGCCGGCAATCCTCCGCCCTTGTTTGAACACGACTCACATCCCATATTCCTTCTGGTTGTTTTATTTTTTGCAGCAAATAACTGCTCTGTTTCACTCTATGAAACTGTGAACAAAGGTAAATATTTCGACAGAGGAATTGCCGAAGTCCGAAAATGGAGTTTAGGTCTTTCTAAGCAGCTTGCTAACCTTGATACTGAGATCGAAAAAGAGAATTTTCCCGTAAATATTTTGACCGATTTCGCGATGTGCCTGATTGAGCTCATCGGTGAGCTGAATTACGTTGGCGTGATTGATAAAAGGTGAAAACTTATCGGCAAAAGCCGCTTCTCCCGGAGTTAACTTTCCGAGCTCGCCTTTGGTGTAGTTCTTCACAATGCACTGGCGAACCATGTGCAGTGAATACTCCAGAAATCGCTTCTGGTTTTCACGACCGACTTTAGCCATTTCATCGGTCCATCGCACTAGTTCTTTTAGGTTTTGCTTGTAGCAAAATCGCATCCAGCTAACGAAGAAATCGAAGTTCGCATTGGACTCCTTGTTGTCCCCCAGAAGTTGAAGTGCTCTGAAAAAATCTCCGTCAGCCAGGTGTGCTACAGAAGTCGCTTTTTCTTTAGAAGCATCGTATTTCTCAATTAGCGCCCGACTCACTTCTTCATCGCTGAGCGCGTTGATTTTTACGAGCTGTGTTCTCGACTGAATCGTGGGAATGATGTTCTCGTAGTCGTGAGAAACGAGCAGAAAAACTGTTTTGTCTGGCGGCTCTTCCAACAGCTTTAGGAGCTTATTGGCCGCGCCATTATTCATTCGCTCAGGTAGCCAAATCACCATAAACTTGTAACCACCTTCGTAAGCCTTAAGCGAGAGGACATGAGCAATTCTCTCCGACTCTTTCACATTGATCAACGGCTGTTTGTTTTCAGCATCGAGTTGTTGCAGCCAGTACTCGAGATTGAGATATGGCGTTTTCTTCACCGAGTCGATCCAGGTCTGCGAAACGTCTGCAGCTGTGGTGACTTTCGAAGCCTTGCTAGCTACAAATGGATAAGAAAAATTGAGATCTGCGTGCTGCAGGTTTTGAAACTTTCTGCAAGACGTACAAGCACCGCACGAGTCTTCTTCGGTGCGATCGGGACACGACAGGTATTGCGCGTAAGCCAGTGCCAGGGCGAGATTTCCACAGCCCTCGGGTCCGTAAAACAACTGCGCGTGGCTCACCCTGTTGTCTCTCACAGCGTTGATGAGCCTTTTCTTAATTGCCTGTTGTCCGATTACTTCCCTAAACTGCACGAGCTGGTTTCATTTTTCCGAATGGAGTCCAAAAATACAATTTTCAACGGCCGAAAAGCTGTGTAGAACATCAGTGAAAAACAGACTCCAGAATCTCAAGGGAACGCATCGGTTTCCAATGACCCAGGTGCAAACTGAAGTACTCAAGCAAGCCGTGCAACAGTTTCTGCCTCACTTTCCCTGAGATTTTTAAATCTTCAATTTGCGAAGCAGGAGTTTGAAGCAGCTTGAGAAGAGCAGCACTCTCCTCTTCATCCAGAGTCGGTAATCCACCAGGTCGACTGACAAACTCTCCTTCAGAGAGGTCGAAATACTTCCCTTTACCTTGATTCTGAGGGGCGATTCCATAAAAAGACGAAAGCCTCATCAGAAAAAAGAGATGATAGTTTTCGGGTTTTTCGCTGTGGTCGAGCAGCTCTATAAAATGCTCCACAAAATCGAAAAGCTCTTGATTGACATAATCTTCGCTCAATGTGTTGAGCAGCAATTCATCGAGAAAAAGACAGATTGTAGATTTCCTGATATCAAAAGGCAAACTCAACAACACCATGCTTCTGCTGATGCCCTGAAGATACTGTAGCTGATTGGTGTCGCGGTGCCTGAAGCTCAACTCAACAGGGGTAAATGGCTGAAGAAGAGATTGCTTACCGGTTTTCTTCCTCATCGCTCCCTTTACCATAAAAGACTTTAAACCATAATTTCTGGTAAAAATCTTACATACAGCGCTCGAATCTCCGTAGCGAATGAATTTCAATACAATTCCGTTTGTTTTTGTAGCGCCCGACATAATTTAGCTCAAAGGTACGTATTCACTAGGCTGGATGGCTGAGCCCAAAGACATTCTATAAATTTCATCTATTCAATAAGTTAATGACCACTTAATATTTGAACTATGGATTAAATATTTATATTTGCTTTAGGAACTGAGAAGAATATCACAGTATTCATGAGACTCGTGTAATCCTTTTACACGTAGTTTAAAGTTAGGTTAGGCAGGGCAATCAAAAGCGATTGTCCTGTTTTTTTTGTCAAAAACTTTAGCTTTACGGCATGGCTCCCTGGTTAGAAATCGTTGTACAAATTCTTTGCGTTGTTGCTCTACTTCTTATCATCTGGTGGAAAGCTAAACCGGCCATCCAGTTCAGGATGAGAGCGGTAGAAACAAAAGGCACCATCGTAAACTGGATGAAAACCGTTTCTGGCGGAAAATCATTCTTTTACCCGATGATCGAATTCTCAGATCAGGAGGGAAAACAGATTCGTTTTAAAGCGAAAGAACGATCCGAAGACAAGCCAATGTTCGACATCGGCACAGCTGTCACGGTAAAGTTTGATCCTAAAAATCCTGAACGAAGAAAGGTGACTTACCCTAAAAGCCGGTAAATCGGGGAGCTTGGTCTTCGTCATCCTCTCCTGACGAAAACAGTGAGTTGAGAAGATCAGAAAACCCGATGGAAGACTCCAACTCATTTTTGCTCAGGAGTGAAAATTCGGCCAATCCGTGAAGTAGAAACTCCATCATCAAGAACTTCTCTTCTCCCTTTGCCTCAGGCTGATACCTTTCTACCAGTGCTTCGAGCCCATCCACCTTCTTAAGACTCTCTTGGTAGTCCTTTTTGTTAGCATCCACGGGCAATTCCAATTCGTTTTTGCCAAACCAGCCAATGAGCTTTTCGTAGGGATTCTGCAGCTTTTTGCGCTTTATCAACTCCGGATCGGGAAACATCTGCGGGAACTTCTTGCGAACAGACAAACCGATGAGTCGCTGAGCCACATTTTTTGGACCTTCTTGCTCGCCTTCGTAGACCAGTTCGACTTTTCCAGTGATGGCCGGAATAACCCCAGCGAGATCCCCTACACGAACCAACGTCTTTTTCTCTCCATTGATGAGCGCCCTTCTCTCTGCCGTGCTCACCAGGTTTTCGTAAGCCGTGATGGTGAGCCTTGCCGAGACTCCACTCTTTTGATCGATGTACTCAGAATCTCGAGCTTCGAAAGAAACGCGTTCCAGCAAATCGGCAACAAGATCTGGCACTGCAACAATATCTGACTGGCTACTGAGCACCTGTGCTTCTTGTTTTGTAATGGATTGCGACAATTCCAGCGACTTCGGATAATGAGTCAAAATCTGACTTTGGATCCGGTCTTTCAGCGGAGTGATAATTGCTCCGCGATTGGTGTAATCTTCTGGGTTTGCAGTGAAAACAAACTGAACGTCAAGAGCCAGCCTCAACAAAAATCCGCGAATTTGAATGTCCCCTTCCTGCAAAATGTTGAAGAGCGCCACCTGAATTCGCGGCTGCAAATCGGGAAGTTCGTTGATCACAAAAATGCAGCGGTGAGCTCTCGGCACAAGCCCGAAGTGAATCACACGTTCATCGCTGTAATCGAGCTTGAGGTTAGCCGCCTTTATCGGATCCGCATCGCCAATCAGATCGGCCACAGTAACGTCAGGAGTTGCCAGTTTTTCAACGTAGCGCTCGCTTCGGTGCATCCACTCAATGGGAGTGTCGTCTCCTTTTTCCTTAATCAAATCTCTGGCAAAACGAGAAATCGGCTGCATCGGATCGTCATTCAACTCGGAGCCGGCAACAACTGGAACGTACTCATCGAGCAAGTGAATCATGGCACGAGCCATGCGCGTTTTTGCCTGACCTCTAAGACCGAGCAGATTCATGCTGTGTCTTGAAAGAATGGCCCGCTGAATGTCGGGAATCACTGTTTCTTCGTAACCGAGAATTCCTTCAAAAACAGGCTCCTTTTTGCGCAGCTTTTCAATGAGGTTATCTCTCAACTCTTCTTTGATACTTTTCGGCTTATAACTCGATTTTTTGAGTTCTCCCAGTGTGATAATCTTTTCTCTTCCTTGCATATTTTTATTTCTGTCTCGCTTTTCTTCGTTTCTCATTTCTATCGTGATCTTCTCCTTCTGTTTTTCTCAAAATCCGCAAAAATCATATCGCCCAAACCTTCGAGGCCTGTGAAAAATGCCTTGCCTTGATTGGCCTCTGAAAAATCGTCTACAAACTGCTGCAGATAAGGATCCGAGGCAATCATAAAAGTTGTGATCGGTATGTTCACTTTTCTGCATTTGCGAGCCAAATTGAGACACTTTCCAACAATGTAAGGGTCGAGACCAAAGCTATTTTTATAGTATTCTCCACCTTCTTTGAGGCAAGACGGCTTTCCGTCCGTAATCATGAAAATTTGCTTGTTGGCCGTTTTTCTTCTGCGCAAAATATCCATCGCCAATTCAAGTCCGGCCACGGTGTTGGTGTGGTAGGGCCCAACCTGCAGGTATGGCAAATCTTTGATGCTTATTTGCCACGCATCGTTTCCAAAAACAACCACGTCCAGCGTGTCTTTTGGATAGCGTTTCATGATCAACTCGCTCAGCGCCATGGCCACCTTTTTGGCGGGAGTAATGCGGTCTTCACCGTACAAAATCATGGAGTGAGAAATGTCGATCATCAGCACCGTGCTGGTCATCGTCTTAAACTCTGTTTCGCGCACTTCGAGGTCGTTTTCAGTCAGGTGAAAATCACCCGTACCGTGGTTGATCTGTGCATTTCTGATGGACTCGGAAAACGCAATTTGGTCTGGCTTGTCGCCAAACTGATATTTTCTGCGGTCGGCAGTGGCTTCCTCACCCCGTCCCATAAACTGGGTTTTGTGACTTCCTGAACTGCCTTTTTTTAGTTTCCCAAAAATTTGCTCCAGTGAACGCTGACGAACAGCTTGCTCGGTTTTACCAGTGATTGTCGGCCGGCCACCGCTGTCACCCGGTTCTTTGATGTATCCCTTTTCTTTAAGGTCTTCCTCAAATTGATCAACACTGTAATCATCACCCGAAAGATTGTATTCATCATCGATTTCGCGAAGCCAATCCAACGCTTCGTCCACATCACCCGAAGTGTAGGTCACCAACTCGAGAAATACATCGAGCATCCGCTCAAAAGGCGTGCGTTTGTCTTTTTCGGGAATGAATTTGCTAAACTGATATCCTATCATTTTCTCTGCAATTTGCCGGCACGTTTCTAAACAGCAATTTCATGAGTTTGTTGTCGCCCGTCCATTTTCTCCAGGCTGCGTGGCACTAAGTTGGGAAACTGCCAGCAACTTGCCAATAATCGATATTTTCGCTGGAGAGTTGAACTCCCCAAAACACCGTAAATGCCCGGCCTGAATATTCATTTTAAATTTAGCCAAACGCTAAAACCCAATACTCTGCAAGAGCACTCAAGGACGCTGTTCTCTTCAGAAGAGGTTGACGTCTCGGTCGAATCGGGCAGTGAAAATCATCCAGTCGATTTTTGGGAAACACGAGAATTTTTCATCGCTTTTGAAGGATATGCTTACGACTGGAACAATCACAGACAGGAGTTGGAAAAGCTTACTCAGCAACTTATTGTATCGGAAAATTCCGGAGAAATACTGAAATCCACTTTCGGAAAACTCGATGCCGAGTTCGTATTGTTTTTCTTTCACAAGCCGAGTAAAAAATCCGGAGTTGTCAACGATGTTTTGGGTCGGTTGCCCATTTATTCCTGTGCAATCGAGGGAGACCACATTCTAACTCGAAATGCCGATTTCCCAGGCAAATTGAAAAAGCTCACATTGGATCATCAGGGAGCTGCAGAATCGCTGACTTTTGGATTTACTCTCGGAGATCGTACGGTTTATCAAGGTGTGAAAAGACTCGCGGGTGGCAGTTATGCATCTGTAGTAGGTAAAGAACTGAACTTCTATCGCCACAAAACTACCGACTACGATTTGCTTTTAGGCTCGAAACCCGATCCTGAGAGAACAGCCAACCAGGCGACAGAGCTGTTCATTTCAGCACTGGAAAGCAGAACCAGATTTTGCGACAACCCTCTTCTGGCACTGAGCGGAGGACTCGACTCACGGGCACTTGCAGGAGGGTTTGACGCTCTGGGAATACAATACAAAGCAATCACCTATCGAGATGTGGCTGGCTCCGCAGAGCGTGATGTAGAAGTTGCCCGACTCATCACAAATGCTCATTCGCAAGAGCTGACGCTCGTAGATCTCAAGAATCCTGAAAAAAGAGACTTTCTGGAACTCTACGATTGTAAAAATGGACAAAGTATGCTCGACATGACTTTCATGGTTCCATTTTTGAGAACTCTTCGCGCCCAATCTGAAAATCCGGCTGTGTTCACTGGCGATGGTGGCGACAAGGTTCTTCCTTCGCTGCTTCCCGACAGTCGTGTTTTCAAAGGAAAAAAACTCCTGAGCTACGCCCTGAGAGCAAACCGTAAGTTTCCGGAAACCACGGCAGAAAGGATCTTTGGATTGCCTTCTGGAACGATCAGAGAATCTATCGAACAGCTTTTTGAAAGTTATACGGAAACGAGCTGGGAAGGAAAGTTCAGGCATTTCACTATGGAAAACCGCGCGAGGAACTGGTTGTTTGAAGGAGAAGATCGCAACCGCTGTTTTCTTCCGTCTTTCACGCCTTTTTATTGTCTTCCGCTTTTTGAACTCTTAATGTCTGTGGATGACGAGGAAAAGAAGGACTTCAGGTTCTTTCACCGATTTCTCAAAAAAGTCGATCCAAAATCGGCTGATATCAAAAATGCAAATTGGGGATTTGGAGTGCAGCAATCGGAGCAGATTCGCAAGATCTACTACAGGCAAAATCTCAAACTTACATCAGCCGGGAGTTTTGTGCGCGATAGCCTCAAAACAAAGTCAAACTATTTGGAAAAGGCCACTGAGGATGAACGGCTTCTTTTCGAGGAGCTTTCGAAAAGAGTAGCGGTTCAGAATAAAATCGACCTGGACTTGATCGTGCGACTTAAAAATTTTGATGCCGACTCTTTTCACTTTCTGCTCACTTTGATGAAGGTTGCTGAAGAAACAGTCTAAAGCAAAAAAGTCCGAAAAGGATTTCTCCCTCCGGACTTTTGAATCGTTGTTTTGGCTAATTTTTTTGCGTTCGCTACAAGGCAGGCCCCTGACTTTTGAGTAGGGTGAACTCACCTCTCCGGTTTCTCATGTGCTCAGTAGCCGAGCAAGTGATTCCATCTGCGCAGTGGTTTGCAAGATCATCCTCACCTTTCCAGCTGATTTCAATTCTGCTTTCGTCAATTCCATGCTCCAGCAAAAAGGCTCTGGTAGCTTCTGCTCTGCGCTTTGAAAGCTTTTCATTGTAGGCTCTCGATCCGCGAGAATCGGTGTGGCAAGTAATCACAAGTTGATACGTTTCGTCTTCTCGCATTAGGTCTACAAGGCGATTCATGTTATCAACGTCTTGCTTTCTCACCTTTGCCTTGTCAAAGCCGAAGTAGATCTGCTCAATTTCTCTGGCGGCCAGCAAGTGGCTCACATCTTCAACGTCTTTCGATTCTTCAGGAGCCTCTTCTTCCACAGGTTCTTCGGCTACTTCCTCTATTGGTTCTTCTTCGATCTCTTCTGGTTCTTCAACCTCTTCTTCAATTGGCTCCTCCGTCTCAGGTTCCACCAACTCAGCTACAGGCTCTTCTTCTACTGCCTCTGGAATTGCCAGCACCCCAATGTCTTCATAGGGATCGTCAATTTCTGCACTCAGTTTTTGAGTGAAAACTTCTCTCGGTTGAACTCTTTCTGCAGTTTCTTCTTCCGGCAGGATCATCAGCTTGTAGTCTGATTGAGGTTTCATTTCTACTCTAAACCTTCCCATTTTGTCAATTTCCACATCCTCTCTCTCTCCCGTACTCATATTTTCCATCACAATCTTTTGACCTGCCAGGGATCTATCCAATTCATTGGTCTCCAGTTTTCCGGCAATGATTTTTCTCTCAATTTGCTTCGACTCAAAGTAGTAGATGTTGTCACCTTTCTTACCTCTGTTTGAAGCGAAATAACCATCGTGAGATTCTAAATTGTAGAAAACGCTGAAATCATCACCTGATGAGTTTACAGGGTAACCCAGATTTTTAGGTTCGGTCCATTTTCCAGCCTCTTTCATGGCGCGGAATAAATCGAGCCCACCAAGGCCTACGTGACCGGTACTTGCAAAGTACAGGGAATTGTCATCCGCAATAAAAGGAAACATTTCATCACCTTCGCTATTGACGGTAGATCCCAGATTCTCTGGTTCTCCCCACGAGTTTCCGTTCTTCTCAGTTCTGTAAATGTCGGTTCCTCCAAAGCCTCCGGGACGGTTCGAAACGAAATACATCTCTTTGCCATCGGCAGAAATTGTTGGATGACCATTGCTGTACTCGTCACTGTTGAAGTTCAATTCTCTAACTTCGCTCCAGCCACTCTCGGTGAAAGTTGTCTCATAAATTTTGAGATTTACGGTACCGGTTTCGTCTCTCACCGGCTTGCCTTTTTCCATATTATTTCTAGTGATGTAGAGCGTCTTGGTGCTTGGGTCATAACAAGCCGGACCATCGTGAAAACGCGAGTTTACAGCGCCTTCGAGCGGTCGAATGTCAACTAATTCATTATTAGCTCCAAGCTCACATTCGTAAAGATCGAGGTAAGGAAGATCATTCCATGGGTTTTTTTCATCCACGAGAGCCGATTCAACTCCCGCACTGCTAAAGATGTAGCTGTTTTCGAATGAAGTAAAACCAAAAGCCGGATTATCGTTGTTGAATGCGAGTTTCTTAATGTCGTATCGAACAGAATCTTCCATCAAGTCAACGAAGTAACGCTTGTCTTCAAGGTGGTTGTTTGCCAATTCGCTTTCGGGCTTTAATTTGTGATACTTCTCAAACCAGGTCATTGCTTCTTCGTACTTCTCTACCTTTTTCAAAGCCTGGGCATATTTGAGCATGTCCTGAGGGTTTGAGTCATCGAGCTCAAGCGTTTTTCCGAACCAAAAAGCAGTATTCTCAGCATCGCCCATATTTTCATAGGCAAGAGCCATTTGTCTAGTAATGTAAGGGTCTTCCGGAGTTTTTTCGTGAGCGATTTCATAAAATACTATTGCCCTGCTAAAGTCGAACTTTTCGAAAGCACGATCTCCCCTTTCGGTTTGTGGAAGCTTTTGAGAAAAAGCATCCAGGCCGGTAAAAATCATCACGAGGGCGAGTAAAAAGGTCGTTGTCTTCATGTCAGGTATTCATTAAAAGTATCGTGGATACACAATTCTTTTTCGTCTAAATTTAAATCTGTAGTTGAGCATCAGCTCGTGACTACCAAGATTGGTTGCAATTAGCTCATTCACCGCTACGTCAAAGGAGTAGCCGATTCTGAGCTGATTATTTATTTGCCACTGCACGACTCCACCAGCCATTTCTCCGTAGTTATAAAAAGCTCCGGCACGCCAGGTATCCCAAAAGATAAAGTTCGCAAACAATCCGGCTGACAGAGGGGCACCTTCAGTGGCTTTTATCAACATGGTAGGGTTGAATTTAATTTCGCGGTTCACTTCGAACACCGCGCCACTCATCAAATAAGCAGTGGGTTCGCTGGTGGCCACCATTGTCGATACATCCTGATTATTAGGGTTGTACATGTCGTTTTTCAGTAGCCTGGGAACCGAAAGCCCCACGAAAAAATCTTCATTGTAATAGAAAGCACCAACTCCAACATTGGGCATAAAAACACCTTTTGTGTTGGTGGCATAAAGCTCATCTGTAGGGTCGATCAATTCCAAATCGGCAATAGAGGCCTGATAAAGCGAAGCCGTTCCTTTCAATCCAAAAGCCAAAGTGGAGCGTTGATTGACAGGAAGACGGTAGGTGAAGTCTGCCGAAAATGAGGTGTGATTACTCGGCCCTATTCTATCGTTCATCAATGTTGCCCCAACGGCCAGGCGATTGGCATTGAGCGGTGTGTTAAAGGAGATCACAGATGTTTGCGGTGCCCCTTCGAAACCAACCCACTGGCTGCGGTGCAGCGCGGTGAGGTCCATTGCCTCTCGGTAGCCAGCGTATGCCGGGTTGAGCGTCAGGTTGTTGAAAACGTATTGGGTGAATGCTGATTCTTGCTGTGCCCGTGCACCGAGCGCTACAAGAAGCAGCAGTAGCCCTGCGAGTAACTTCATAGCTAATTTCTTTGAAGGTAATAGGTGCCATGATCTTACGGCACTTAGCCTTTTAGGTTTTGGTTTTATTCTTTTAGCTGATGTCATATCGTTTATATATAACTTCATTAATGTCACTTTTTTGGTTTTGGTGATTACTTGTTCAGGAAGATATAGCCCTTCACAGGTGCTTCGCCATTTCCTAGATCAAGCAAGTAGAAGTAAGTTCCTTTAGGCAGCTCGGAATCTCCGGTGTTGCCAAACATGGCGCGGCCGTCCCAGTCGCTGTTGTACGGTGAAGCTTCAAATACCTTGCGGCCCCATCTATTGAAGATGGCGATGCTGTGACCTGGATAATCCTCAAGCCCGAGGATTTCGAACGTGTCGTTCACTCCATCGTTATTAGGTGAGAATCCTTCTGGAATAATCAGATCGATGTAGCATTCTACTTCTACAAAAATCATTGCTGTGTCGCAGGCGTTGAAAGGATCGCAAGCGATGTAAGTCAACGTGTCGATATCGCCACAGAAATCTAGTGGGTCGTAGTAAATCGTGCCGTCAGGGTTGATTCCCACATCACCGTGCTGCGCTGTGATGCTCGTAATCGTGAGGTCGTCATCGTCTGGATCCCAGTCATTGAGTAGTGCATCGATGTCGATGATGTCATCTTCTTCGTAGAAGTTCACTTCATCGTCTACGGCAATTGGCGGAGTGTTCACAAGCACGGTGAAAGAACAGCTCGTTGCATTTCCGGCTTCGTCTACTGCTTCATAAGTAACAGTGGTGTAGCCGTGAGGGAATTCCTCTCCACTAGCCAGTCCTTCAATAAGGGTGATTTCAGCACCGCAGTTGTCGGAGAACTGAGGCAAATCGTAAATCACCACTTCTTCTTCCTGAACGATGTCTTCTGGACATTCGATCACTGGAGCTTCAGTATCGAGCACAGTTACTGTGAACGAGCATTCGCTGGTGTTTCCGGCTGCGTCTGTCACGAGGTAAGTCACTGTGGTTTCTCCAACAGGGAATTCTTCTCCGCTTTCTAATCCATCTGTGATCTCGATTCCTGAACCTTCACAGTTGTCTGAGAATTCCGGCAAGTCGTATTCTACTACCGCTCCGCAAACTCCGTTGTCGTTTTCTACTTCAATATCTGCCGGACAAGTGATTACAGGCAGTTCGGTGTCTTCAACTGTAACAGTGAACTCACAGAAACTGCTGTTTCCTGATTCGTCAATCACCTGGTAAGAGACTGTTGTAGTTCCTACTTCGAAGTATTCTCCACTCTCAGGGCCGGAAACAACCTGGATCGTATCGATCGTACAGTTGTCTGTCGCTACAGGCAGATCGTAGGTTACAATCGCACCACAATCGCCAGTGTCGTTCGGCATCACGATATCTGCAGGGCAAGCTTCAATAATTGGAGCCTCAGTGTCGTCAACTCTCACTGTGAATGAGCAAACGCTTGTGTTTCCGTGAATATCTGTCACTTCGTACTCTACCAGTGTGATTCCTTCTGGGAAGAACTCACCAGAAGCAATTCCTTCAGTCATAATTAGAGTATCCACGCCACAGTTGTCGTCAACTATAGGAAGGTCGTACTCTACGATTGCACCACAGAACGAGCTGTCGTTTTCTACGATGATGCTCGGTGGGCAAACGATTGATGGAGCTTCTTCATCATTCACGGTTACTGTAAAGCTGCATTCGGCAGTGTTGCCAAATCCATCCGTCACCAGGTAGGTGTTGGTTGTAACTCCCTGATCGAAGAACTCTCCCGGATCAAGTCCTGCAATCAATTCGAGTGTGAGGTCGTCACAGTTATCAGTGATCACAGGTAGTTCGTAATCCACTACAGCACCACATTCTCCCGGATCTGTCGTGACAACGATGTTATCAGGACAAGTGATCACTGGGTTAATCGTGTCTTGTAGGGTAATGTTGAACGTGCACGAGCTGAAGTTTCCAGCTTCGTCAGTTGCAGTTACTGTCATCACAGTGTCTGTAGTAATGATTGTTCCTGCAGCTGGTGACTGAACAACTTCGAAGATTGAGCTACAGTTGTCCGTCACCGTTGTCACAGCAGTAAAATCTTCCACTTCGTAACCGCAGTCTTCATCAAGCTGAACCGTGATGTCTGCAATACATGTCACCACTGGATCAATTGCATCGATAACTTCAATTTGGAAAGTGCAGTCTGTGCTGTTTCCATCAGGATCTGTCACTGTCAGTGTGATGTTGTGTGTTCCAAGAGTTACTTCGGTTCCGATTGCCGGAGTCTGATCCACGGTGAAAGTACCGCAGTTGTCGTCAATCGTGGCCAATGTTGAGTAATCTGGAATTTCGAATACGCATGCGTTATCCACCTCTTCGGTTTGATTTGCCGGACACGTAATTGTCGGAGCAATCACATCGTCAAGCGTCACATCGAAAGTGCAGCTCGTCTGATTTCCAGCATTATCGGTAGCAGTCAAAGTAATTTCCTGAACTGTGCCAGATGCACTGATGATTGTTCCCACAGCCGGTGACTGAGTAACTTCCACATCTGAGTCACAGTTGTCGGCAGTTGTCGCCAGGCCTGTGTAATCCGGAATTTCAAAGACACAGAATTCGTTTACGTTCTCCACGATGTCTCCAGGGCAAGTGATGCTTGGAGCAATCACATCGATCAGAGTAATAGTGAATGAACAAGACGATTCGTTTCCAGCAGCGTCAGTTGCTGTGAGTGTGATCACTTGAACATTGCCTTCTCCAGCGAGAACAGTTCCTACAGCAGGCGATTGAGTTACAACTGGATTACTGTCACAGTTGTCCGTAACTGTAGCCATTCCCGTGTAATCTGGAATTGAAAATTCACAGTTTGCATCACCATCAACATCGAAGCTTGCAGGACAAGAGATCGATGGAACAGTGTTGTCTTCCAAAGTCACATCAAATGTGCAAGTGGTAAAGTTTCCGTTGTCGTCTGTGGCTGTCAGTGTCACTGGAATCACGTTTCCGTGTCCGCTGAAAACTGAACCAACTGCTGGCGACTGAGTCACTTCTATGTCTGTGTCACAGTTGTCTGATGTCACAGCCAATCCGGTGTAATCTGGTAGGGCAAACTCACAGCTTGCATCTACAAACTCCGTCACATCTGGCGCACAGCTATCAAATACCGGGTCAGTGTTGTCCACTACAATCACATCAAATGTGCATGTAGAAACGTTTCCGGCATTGTCTGTCGCTGTCATTGTCACCGTTGTCGTTCCAGAAACGATGTCTCCGGCCACTGGCGACTGGACTACATCAACCGAGCTGTCGCAATTGTCAGTGGCGGTTACCATTCCAGTGTAATCGGCCATTGTGAACTCACAGTTCGCGTCAGCAGAAACCGTCTGGTCTGCCGGACAAGTAATCACCGGATCGATGGTGTCGATCAGTGTGATCTCGAACGAGCAAGTCGTTGAGTTGCCAGCGTTGTCAGTAGCGGTTAATGTAATGGTCTGAGTCGTTCCTTCTCCACTCAAAATTGTACCAGCAACAGGTGATTGTGTCACTACGACTCCAGCATCACAGTTGTCCGTTGCAACAGCAAGGCTCGTGTAATCAGGAATGGGGAATTCACAGTTCACATCCGTTGGTTCGTTCTGATCACCCGGGCACGTGATCTGCGGATCGATGTCATCGATGAGCGTAATCACGAATGAGCAGTCTGAAGTATTTCCTGCGTTATCAGTAGCTGTGAGCGTAATCGTTTGGGTTGTTCCCTCACCTGAAAGTACGTTTCCGACTGCCGGTGATTGAGTAATCGTTACATCCGCGTCACAGTTGTCTGTAGCTGTTCCCAAAGAAGTGTAGTCAGGAATTGAGAACTCGCAGTTCGCATCCGTTGCCTCGTCAAAGTCTGCAGGGCAAGTGATCGTTGGATCAATGTCGTCAATCAGCGTGATGGTGAATGAGCAGTCAGATGAGTTTCCACTCGCATCGGTTGCAGTCAGTACGATAACCTGAATCGTTCCTTCACCTGAAAGCACAGTTCCAACAGCTGGAGATTGAGTGACTACAACTCCTGGATCACAGTTATCACTAGTGGTTGCCAGGCTTGTGTAGTCTGGAATAGTGAACTCGCAATTCGCATCGGTCGACTCATTGAAGCCAGCTGGACAAGCAATTACTGGAGCAGTCGTGTCTTCCAAGGTAATATCGAACGAGCAATCAGTCGAATTTCCGTTGGCGTCTGTTGCCGTCAAAGTGATAGTATGAATTGCATCCACACCATTCAAGATTGTACCTGCTGCTGGCGATTGAGTGTAAACCAAATCCGCATCTAGAGTACAGTTATCTGTAGCTGTGATAGCCCCTGTGAAATCTTCCAGAACATATTCGCAATTTGCGTTGAGACTTCGGTCGATATCCGTCTGGCAATCCACGATTGTCGGTGCTGCGTTGTCTTCTACGATTACTTCAAAAGTGCACGTTGAAACGTTACCTACATTGTCAGTTGCAGTCATTGTCACTGTTGTTGTTCCAGAAACAATGTTTCCTGCCGCTGGCGACTGAACTACATCAACTGAACTGTCGCAGTTGTCCGTGGCAGTTACCATTCCGGTGTAATCGGCCATCGTGAACTCGCAGTTCGCATCGGCACTCGCTGTTTGATCACCTGGGCACGTGATCACCGGATCGATCGTGTCAATCAGAGTGATATCGAAAGTACAAGTCGTTGTGTTACCTGCGTTGTCGGTGGCAGTGAGTGTGATCGTTTGAGTCGTTCCTGCTCCGCTCAATGTGTTGCCGGCTGCTGGTGACTGAGTTACCGTCACTCCTGCATCGCAGTTGTCGGTAGCAGTTGCCAGACTTGTATAGTCAGGAATCGAGAACTCGCAGTTTGCATCTACCGGCTCGTTCTGATCGCCTGGGCAAGTGATCTGCGGATCGATGTTGTCAATCAGCGTGATCACAAAGCTGCAATCGCTTGTGTTACCCGCGTTGTCGGTGGCCGTCAAAGTGATGGTCTGGGTAGTACCTTCACCTGAAAGTATGTTTCCGACTGCTGGACTCTGGGTAATCGTTACATCCGCGTCACAGTTGTCTGCGGCTGTTCCAAGGCTCGTGTAGTCAGGAATCGAGAACTCACAGTTCGCATCCGTAGCCACGTCAAAGTCAGCCGGGCAGGTGATTGTTGGGTCGATGTCGTCAATTAGTGTGATCGTGAAAGAGCA
>NZ_JBEGHD010000021.1:0-35857 GCF_049334165.1 Halocola ammonii | reverse complement strand
ATGTGGATTACCTGCGGTGATCCTGTAGGGGGAGGTGATCAAACAAAAGCCATCACTCGCTGTCGCTCGCTTTGAGGCTTTTTTCATTTGCTTCAGCCTCAAACTTCGTTTGGAGCTGGCTCAAATGAAAAAAGCCTCGCACTATTCAGTGCAAGGCTTTTGTTTGTCGGGGTGGCAGGATTCGAACCTGCGACCTCCTGCTCCCAAAACCCAATAGGGGGTTCACTGAATTTCTTCAGTTTTCTCTGAAATGCCTTCATGGTAAAGGTTTCATGTTTTTTTACTTCAGCAAACGAAAGCAAGAAAAGACCTTTGAATGCACATGAAATGTAAACCGAGAGGTAAACCAGAGAAATAATTAAACCCAAATAGTATGTTATCAATCACCACAATTTTGTACAAATCAAAAAAGCTAAAAAGGGATGGAAGCCACCCCATCGTCATTCGAATTTGCAAAGACGGAAGGAGGAAATACATCTCCACAGGTTATTCCGCTTTTCCCGAGCAATGGGACGAGCAAAGTCAGAGCCCCAATCGAAGTCATCCGAATTCAAATCGGATGAAGCACACACTGATGAAGAAACAGCTAAAGATTCAGGAAATCGCTCTGGAACTTGACGCAATTGACGAACCCTATAGCCTGGAGGATATTACGGCCAAATTGAATGGAGGTGTCGAAAAGATTAAAATCCTAAACTACTTTGAGCAGCGGATCGAACGTTTGACCAAAACCGGTAAAATAGGTAACGCCCGTGTTTATCAGGACAACATGAGGTCAGTTGCTCGCTTCTTAAAAGGAAAAGACGTTCCTTTTGAGCAATTCAACTACCGCAAGCTAAAAGCATTTGAAGAACACCTGGAAGAACGTGGTCTAAAAGTGAACACCATCGGCTTCCACTTAAGAACCTTCAGAGCAATCTTCAACTCTGCAATCAAAGAGGGCATTGTACAGGAGAAATTCTACCCTTTTAAGAACTTCAAGATCCGCAAAGAAGACACGCAGAAAAGAGCTTTATCCTATGAGGAGATTAAGAAGATTGAGGAAACAGAGTTCGATAATCCACAACTCGAATGGGCACGAAAGCTTTTCTTGTTTAGCTACTACTGCATGGGTATGAGTTTTAAAGACATGGCCTATCTCAGCATGAAAGATATCTACGGGAACAGAATTCAGTATCAACGTTCCAAGACAGGAATTCACTACAACATTAAGATTCACCCAAAGCTGGAGCAGCTAGTCAAAGAATACCGAAAAGGCAAGTCAGGTTCCGATTTGTTGCTTCCGATCATCGAAAAAGAAAATAACGAATTCGGAGAGTATCGAAATGACCTTAGCTGGCTGAACAAATTGCTTGGTCGATTGGGAAAAGAACTTGATTTGTCTTTGAAGTTGACCAGTTACGTCAGCCGTCACAGTTGGGCAACAATAGCAAAGAGAAAAGGTGTTGCCACAGGTATAATCAGTCAGGGACTTGGACACACCACAGAGCGCACAACACAGATTTACTTGAAGTCATTTGAAGATGATGTGATGGATCAAGCGAATGAAATGGTGTTTGATTAAAAACAAAATGTTCTCATGGTCAACCGAAGAAGGAACATTCTGATATCGGTTGACCATGTTACGAGTATTCCAATCCTATATATCCACCGGAAAATGCTTGTGGTTGGGAATTAAATCGTATAGAATATTGGGTTTCTTCACGACAACTTCTGCCTCTTAAAGTCAGTAGCCGATGCAAGCAAGGCGTTCTAGACCCCCCATAAGCCTCTTATTCCAAGATTTTTGTCTCTATGGCTTGAATCAAATTATTATTCTCTGGAATGCTTGCACGCATTTGAGGATACTCAGTCGACCCTTGACTTAGTATATAAAACCCTATTGAATCTTCGTACTCACGTTTTTGACTGGTGATGTTCTTTATTGAGTAATGTCGTCATTAGTTACTTCCATATAAGAATTGTTCAAAGTACAGTACGTAATAGTTGTTTTAAATTCACGTATTTGAAAGTCTAGTTACAAATTAATTCTAACGTAATAATATACTGCTAGATTTTTTACGGTTGTTTCAGTAGAACCTGATTTATCGGTTGTTCCTGATATGGAAATACTGTGACGATGATCTCCAGCAGATGGATGTTTATGGTTCCCGCTATCGCCTGTGCGGTGCTTGCTACCTACCGGTTTCCCATGCTTATTAGCTTGGTTACTTTGCCCTGCTGAATCGCCACTATACCCTAGTAAGTTATTGTTTAAATCGTGGCTGTGTTTGCCCGCAGCAGCATGGGTATGCGATCCGTTTTTACTGGTTTTACCTGAGACGGTAATTGTATGTTGATGAATACCGATTTCTGCTCCTTGATAGCTGTACTCATCAATCAACCTCCGATCATTTTCATCTTTTCCGTTTCTATAATTCTGATTTACACCAATATCCATTACATTGAACCCTCTTAAGAATTGACCTCTCAAATCTGGTACGTGAGGATGATATCTGGAATAATATGAACCTTCTACTTTACGGCCATCTGCAGGAGCCCACTTACTTTGTCTAGAGTCATATTCACCTGTAGGGTTGTTACGTGTCTCGTAACTAAATTGGGAGAAAGTTAGATTGGATGCTATAATAGTTCCTATAGGAAATGCACCACCACCGCGACTAGGAATTTTTAACTCTAAATCTGATGGATATCCTTTGACCGAAAAAGTAACAAATCCTTCATCATCACTAATCCTAACAACGTGCTGCTGTATTTCATCTCCAGGGTGAATAATCGTGTTTTCATGAAATCTAATAGCGCCAACTTTTTTAAGAGAGTTAGAAAATATCGAAGAAACTTTTGTAGGAGAAGATGCATAATTTGGCGGCATCCAACCAAGTTTTAGAACAAATTCTGATTCTACATTCCCTGTAATCTCGATATAAAACCCGTTATCTTTTAGTTTTTCATACTCTGCAACATCTAATTCAATTCGAGCAAGATCCAGTTGATGTTGAAGAACTTGTTGCTGAGCCTCTATTTCCTGCTGTCGAGCGTCATATGTTGCGTCATAATTTAGCTTCATGCATTCGTTGGCTTTTTCAGCTATCTCAGGATCAAGAACTTCTACAATGAATCGCTTATATTCATTATCTTCAATTTTGCCAGTTCTTAAAAACTCTTGTTTAAGATGCAGAATTGTCTCTTGAGCTGAATTATTATATTTAGAACTGTCGAAGAAGGCAGAAACTGCTTTGAATGCTCCACCGCCAGAAAAGTCATCTTCAGAAATGCTCGAGATCCTTCGAATTTTTAAATCATCTAGGTTTAACATCTGGTGAAAATATGACTTGAATTCACTTTCGGTGGTAATGTCATATTTTTCTTTCATGTCCCTATAAAGGGTAGTACAAGGATTTGACATAGTTATTTTTTTTTGATTAAGTATTTCAAAAGTAAGAAAATATCTTATTGAGACAACATTCACCCGGCCTTACACAATTGATATTTAGATACATGGGCGTGATTCGGCTTTCCCAATTAGAGTTGAATCGACAGCGGTATTTTTGATCTTTGATTGGCCTAATCAAAGGTATCTTGCTTTTTAATATCTATCAGCTATTTTCTCAAAGACTATGAATGAGCTGTCTCGGCTTCGTAGAGAAATCGAGCTTTTATCAGTAAGCTTTTCAGATTATGGATTGCTATCTTTGAGTTCAGCACTTAATTAAACAATAGCAAGTTTCAGGTTAATTGTCATCATTACCTCTAAAAGGGTTGGTGTATTAATTAGCTTAGGAATAAATTTTTTACAACTCTAAAAATGTCAAAAAAAGGAAGTGTATTTCAGAAAGGCGGTGGAGGGACAAATTTTGAACAACTAGTTCAGACAGCTTTCTTAACGACATTACTCGTTAAAGGAAATGCACCCAGTATTCCATCAAACGAAATAGTTGAAGTGGCTTTTCAAAATACCAATCGAGGCTACGAAACGGATGATCTCTTGGTCATATCAAAATCATCAAAAGAGTCTCACCGATTAGTGGCTCAGATTAAATACAACTTGACGTTTTCAGAAAAGAACGCAACCTTCAACGAGGTCATAGAAGCTTTTTGGAAAGATTTCAATATGCCAACCATATTTGATAAGGCAAGAGATAAATTGCTGATTATAAAAGGTGGTTTAAATAAGCATGAAAGGAATCACATAAAGACTCTACTTAATTGGGCTAATGCTCATGCTACTGTAGTAGATTTTATTTCCGAAGTTGAAAGAGTTAAAGTTAAAAAGGAGTGTCTTGAAACCTTTCGTGAAAGCATAAAGAAAGCCAATGGTAATAAATCTGCTTCTGACCAAGATTTATGGAAATTCCTCAAATGTTTAGATCTTCTTGAGTATGATCTGCTAGACGAGGCTAGTGTTGATGAAGCTTACTTCTTAAACCTTATTAAGCTTTCAAAGAATAATAGGACTTCTACGAATGAGAAAGAAATTTGGGATAGAATTTTTTCCTACGTCTCCAAACTTAATAAGGATGGTGGGAGCGTTACGCTTAGGAGCATAGAACAGCATTCAATATACAAGTATTTTGACCCGGAAAAAGTAAATCCATATTTTAAGTCAATAGAAAAATTACGGAGTGACAGTGAAGTTATCCTTAAGCCATTAGATAATACCATTAAGGACTTTCATCTGCCGAGAGAAAATGTCAACGAGTCAATCATTAAGTCAATAAATAATTTTGACTTCACCATGGTAACAGGAAAACCTGGAGTTGGAAAATCAGCAGCTGTCAAAGAAATTTTGCACAAGGCTTACCCAACTTCAAGTGTGTTCGTATTCAGAGCTGATCAGTTCAATTCTCCGCATTTAGCGAATGTTTTTTCAAGTCAAGGTGTGAATGAAACAATACGGGATATTTTTTCCTGCTTAGCGCTGACTCCTGATAAGATTATTGTCATTGACAGCTTGGAAAAGCTATTAGAAGGAGATCCTGATAACGCATTCAAACAACTTCTGGCACTTCTCAGAGAACAACCGGATATTAAATTAATTGCTACGGCAAGAAGATTTTCTTTCGACCAGATCAATCAGAAATTTGGAATCGACACCGGTAGATTGGGTGTGGTGGAAGTTCCTACCCTAAGTGAAGAAGAATTAGAAGCCATAGTTCATGAATTTCCGCAACTCAACTTTGCTCTTGAGAATGAAAAATTAAGAATGCTTTTTGAGTGCCCTAAATATCTTGATTTCGCGGTTTCAGCTTTGCATAAAGTTCATGAGGATTTTGCTCAAACCACTGTTAGAGAATTCAAAGAAAAACTTTGGAATGTACTCGTAAAGAATTCAACAGATCGCACTAACGGCTTACCGGCAAAAAGGGAAGATGCCTTTCTAAATATTGCTGTGAAGAGAGCCAAACGAATGAAGCTGTTTGTGAAGCCTGATCAGGCAGATGAAGCTGCATTAAATCTATTGGAAGAAGATGAGATCATCTTCCAGGAGAATGAAGATAGAAGATATTCTCCAGCGCACGACATTTTGGAAGATTGGGCATTAGTTAAGTACGTTTCTTCCACATATGAAGAACATACAGCCCCAAGAGAGTTATTTTATTCAATCGGTAATGAACCAGCGATCAGAAGAGCGTTTAGACTTTGGGTTGAAGATGAAATACTTGATGACACCAATCGAATAAATAATCTGATTGGTGCTACATTGCGCGATTCCACAATCGAACAATATTGGGCTGACGAATTATTGACAGCAGTTTTCCGATCTGATAATTGTAGTTCCTTCTTTAGTACACAAGAAACTAATTTACTTGAGGACAATGCTATATTATTAACAAGATGCATCCACCTTGTTAGAACGGCATGCAAGGAAACCCATATTGTAGATACTAAGTTTTCATTATTACTCCCTGTTGGATCGGGCTGGAGTGCATTGATAGCCTTCATCAACAAGAATAAACAGCAGTTAGAAAATCATAAAATTTCGATTACAAACCTTCTGTTTGATTGGGACTACCGACTTCGGTTTGATGAGTCAGTTAATGACTCAGAACAATTGCATGTAAAGGAAATCATCCTTTTTTACCTCAAGCAAATTGAAGAAGGTGAGGAATTTTGGCACAGTCAGAACTCAACGAGTCGAGTTAGAAGATTAATCTCGCTTGTATTTAACTTGTCTCACATCTCTAAGTCTGAGAATGTCTCACTTTTCAATAGATGCTTGAGTAGAAAGGAGATAAGAGAAAATTGGAATCTTCGCTCATTTTATGACACAGTGATCGAGATGAGTCTTTCGGGTTTGTACACGCAGAGGTTGACAAGAGAAATTCCAGAGATAATAGTCCAAGTCGCATGGCAAGAATGGAAGCTACCGAAACGTGAAAAAATCTATTCTAATGCAATTCGTCCATTTGGAGAATTGAGACTCAGTGGTCATGAATGCTGGGGAGTCCGCGATAAGAGTTCATTTTTTCCTTCTGGTATTTACAAAACTCCTATACTAAATCTACTATACGCTCACCCTTCAACCGGCATGAAGTTTATCACTGAATTCATTAACTACACAGTTGAGTTTTATATTAAGGCTAAATGCGATTACAAATTTGAAATCATTCAACTCGAATTAGAGCTTAATGATGGGACGATTCTCAATCAATGGGGATCCACTGAGCTATGGTCAGCATACAGAGGGTTGAGCGTTACACACAATGCCATTGAATCAGTCCTTATGAGTCTCGAAGAGTATCTTCTTAAGATAGCAGAAAGGACGACTGAAGAAAGTAGGAGACATCTTCAACGAACGTTTAATTATCTTCTACTGCGCAGTAATAATGTCGCGATCTCAAGTGTACTATCAAGCATTAGCATGGCTTATCCGAAGGAAGTTGGTGAGGAAATGCTACCACTGTTAAGGGTACGACAATTTTATGAGTGGGATTTAATTAGACGTCTAAAAGAAAACTCAGCCTTGGCAATTGTCGACAGCGAAATTCCATTCGCACAAAAAGTAAGGTCGAAGTCAAATGAACTACCTCATAGAAAAAAATATTGTAGAGGTCTTAGAGATTTTATCATCAATTATCAGTTTAACATTAGAGAATTGAATTCTGAAATTCATGAGATATTTGATAAACTTTTGGCTAAGAGCATTAATGAAAATGTCCTCTGGAAGAAGGCTCTCATTGAAATGGACATAAGAAACCACGTCATGGGGGAATATGATGAAAAATTAGGAGGATTTCCTGTACAGCCCCATTATGAAGACTCGCAGGTATCGGAGTTTATGTCCTCTAATGAGGAGGCACATAATGAGGAGGCTATTTCTTTAAATTATTCTAACCTTTTAAAAACAGCTTATGAAGGTGACGCACAAATTACCTTTTCTAAATGGAAGCTTTGTTTCAATAAGTACGTCAACCTAAAAGGATACAACACCCTACAAGATCGGCCTATAACTTTAGCAGTGATAGGTTTGCGAGATCTCGAAGAGGAATTAAATAGGAATCAGAAAGCTTGGTGTATTGAGACAGCTTTCGAATCACTTGTGACCTTATTGCAGGATGTATTCAATAGAAGTAATAACTTTAATAACAGATTTAGCCTAATCGAAAAGGAGGTAGCTCTCAAATCCTGTCATTATCTATTTCAACACATTAGCGATAAAGAAGAAAGGAAAGACCTACGGGCTATAATGATAAATTTGATGATTGCTCCCTTTGCTGATTATGAGGTAGATGGAATAGTTAAGTACATGCGAAGTGTATTTTCCAGTTACCATCCTGAGGATAGTAAGCACATCTGGATAAGCCTCATAAAATGCGCACAGTTCAGGAAATCAAACCCGTATTTCTACGATGATCATGACCGTGAGCGACTAAAAGCAGTAAGGATCGAAGAACAAAAATTCATCACTGAATTAGCATCAGCTCAGAATTTAAGTCTTTCAATTGATGAAATAGATCTGGAAAAATATGAAGGTTACTTTTTAGCACGTGCCTTTGCAATTACACCATACGACCAAGAGGAATCAATTTTTACCGATTTTATGAACCAATTTATTCCTTTACTCATAGGAGACCTGAAAAAAGAGGAGGATTATGCATTTCAAGGTAATCGAGCCAATCGGCAAATAAATTTAATGGCCACTCTTGATGCTCAACAGTACTTAGCAGAATTATTGATTTATGCTGATATTGAAGTATCTAAGCGCGTGATCGATTTAATACTTGACCCCTTATATTCCGAAGACTTTATTCCACATAGAAGAAGGAGAGAGGAGATTGAGTTTTTAACTAGAATACCGGAAATGGTCATATATCAACTTGATGAGGTCATTTCAAATTCTAAGGACAAGGCATCAAACGGCTTACTGATCAGTAATTTCTGGAAAGTGTGGGAGTACATTTTTGAGAAAACTCAAAACGCTGAAAAACTTTATCTCACCTCTATTCTACTTTTGAGTATTGAGTGGAAAGAAGAATCTTCACATTGGCCAGCTTTAGAGGGTAAACGTGATTTTTACTATAAAATGGTTCAGCATTTTGGTGACTCAAACGCACAAGCCATTATCAATTTGTTTTCTACTGCTGGTGAAAAGGTATTTCTTCCTGAGGGGTTGTCCTGGATTGTAACTATTTTGAAGAAAGATAAGACTGGTCGTGAAATATCCTCTTTGACTTCTCAATCTGCAATAAGGCTAGTGAAAAGACTCTTCTACAACCACATAACAGCCATCAAGAAAAATGGAGAACTTATTTCTGATTTTATTTGGTTACTTGACAAAATGGTGGATTTAGGTTCATCAGAAGCTTATTTGTTTAGAGAAAATGTGATTTCCTATAAGCAGAAAGAAAAACGAATTAATTAGGTGAATAGCTGTATATTGAGGACTTTTATACATAATAATACCTTATGGCACAAGTCTCAGGAGAGTACATAGATGTCCTCAAACCCAATAATAAAGCTTACTACCATTTTAATGCAGACCAGGCATTTAATCCAGGAACATGGAATCCACCGATAACTTGGAAGGGTCAAATTGGAGGTGACGAAGTACAGTTTGTACAAATCGAACCTATTGGATACCATATTGATTGTTTTGATTGGACGGACTTCCCTAGAGAGCTGTATCATTTAAGAGGCATCATTGTGGATGCTATCAATGAGGCGTCTCGGACCATGGACTAAACTTCTTGTTGATGTATGAAGCCACCATCTTGAGCTGAACCAAAAACTAATTGCAAGTCACGTAAGAAACATAGAGTTTGAGTTCAACTGGAAGTTAGATGTTATCATAACCTTGTTGAGAAACTAGAATTTTTTCTTTTGCCTTAACCCAATTTCTTAAATTGTTGCTTGGAACCAGAAGTGGCCAAAATAGATTTTACATTACTTGAATATCTCAATAAACTTTGAGAATTCAGAATGAGCTATTGCAACTTGAAATCCACATGAAAAACAAAGAGTTTCTCATAAAAATCGAGAATGAAGGAGTAAGTCTAACACCTCAGATTCATATCCCTATTGAATCAACAAACATACCTCATAAAGATCTCACTTTCAGGCTTCACAAACCAATATTTTGGAAAGTCGGATTAGAAGCGCTTGATTCAGGAAACAAAAGTCTCTTGCTCAATATATTAGATTATGATGTTGAGGAAGTCGATAAATTCGACAAGCAAAGATCAAAAAACTCTATAAAACAGATCCATTTTACAAAGTTTAATTGGCCAGATTTAGAACCTCTTCTCACACGCTATCAACCAATTAAACTGAAGGAGATTGTTGAAAATATCGATGTTCAGCCTCGACCAAAAGTAGATGTTCCAACAGCACAATTAAGGAAGTTCGATTCGGAGTCATTTCCAGCAATTGAGGATCCAATTATTGATAGAATTGTAACAGTAACTAAAGATTTTTCAGAGATCAGTTTCGCTGATGGCAAAATGGTATTCTCCCACTTCTTCGATGAAATTCAAGAGGGTTATGAGTTAGACGTCAAAAATGAGACTATTAAAAAAGAGTTTGACACAATCAAAACTTGGTTCAAAAAGGCACTGAAAATTGAAAAAATTAAGGTAAGTGTTAAGCTATCAGTGCAGAATGGAACGTTGATATCAGTTTCGACTCAATCTGACCAGATCGACCGCATCACACCCGAGCTCATTGATTCAGTAAAGCTGAAAAGGACATTAGAGCTCACCAAGGAATCACAGGACTCAAATCCGGACAGAACGCTTTTTACTTCTGATGACATATTTGAATCATTGAGCTCTGAAGAAAGTGGACAAAACGTGTTCAATCAAACTGAAGAAGACTTGCTTTGGACCTTCGTACAAGAGAAAGGGGTTCGGAATCAAAAACAATTGGAGTACCTAGCTTTGAAGAGGCACAATCCTGATCAAAAATTAAGGTTTACTCTTCACCCCCACTTCGGTTTCCTATTCACTGTGACTGGCGCGAATCAGATCCACTTTATTTGGGAATTACTTGAATCACACGCTACCTATGTATGGAGTTTTGATCGGGACGTTCTAGAAATAGAGGAACAATACAGAAGAATGGAGGAGATCATAGGGCATGTGCACTCTGTTGGCAGAAACAAATTCAAGCAGCATTATAAGCAAGGAATAATAGATTCTCCACCAAACTTTAAATCGATCCATCACACAGGAAAAAGAAGCGCAAAAGATGTCTTTACTGACTGGAAGGTTAAACTGAATGAAGTCATTATCTAAGTCAAGGCTTATTCACCCTTTTCTTATTTTTACCCACCTTGTTCAACCTAACACTTAAACTCAACCAAACCTATGACCGTCCATCAGTATGTCGAAAAGCTGAATACCCGCTATAAATCAGGGATCTCTCGTGAGCATTCCTATCGTGGAGATTTACAAAACCTGCTTGAAGAGCTTGTCCCAGATGCTCTGATCACCAACGAACCAGCTCGAATCGATTGTGGTGCTCCAGACTACATCCTTACGAAGAAGAAAATCCCTGTAGGGTATATCGAAGCAAAAGACATTGGTGCTGACCTGGGCAGTAAGACCTACAAAGAACAGTTCGAACGGTACCGGGAATCGCTGGATAATTTGATTATCACCAATTATCATGATTTCTGGCTATACCGAAATGGTGAACTCGTGAAGCAATTGAGTATTGCAGAGGTAAATGGGAAGGAAGTTACTCCACTCCCCGATCAATTTGAGTCATTTGAGAACATGGTAGTGGATTTTGCTTCTACTTACGGTCAAACCATTAAGTCAGCACAGAAGCTGAGTAAGATGATGGCAAATAAGGCTCGGCTGATGAAAGAAGTATTTGAAAATACGCTAGAGGCTGATTTAAAAGAAGAACAGCCAGTAAATCCAGCTCTTCTTGAACAGTACACAGCTTTTAAGGACATTCTTATTCACAATATTTCACCAAAAGGTTTTGCTGACATCTATGCACAAACAATCGCTTATGGGATGTTCGCAGCAAGATTGCATGATCCAACTCTGGATGACTTTAGCAGATACGAAGCTGCCTCCCTCATTCCAAAGTCCAATCCTTTCTTAAGAAAGCTCTTCCAGTACATAGCAGGTTACGACCTGGACAGTCGCCTTTCCTGGATTGTGGATGATCTGAGTGATGTTTTCCGTGCAACGAACGTGGCAGATTTGCTCAAAGACTTTGGGAAAGCCACAGCCATGAATGATCCAATCATTCACTTTTACGAAACCTTCCTGGCAGAATACGACCCTAAGCTTCGCAAGAGCCGTGGTGTATGGTACACTCCAGAACCAGTGGTGAATTTCATTGTGCGTGCTGTTGATGACATTCTGAAAGATGAGTTTGGATTAAAAGACGGACTAGCTGATACCGGAAAAGTGAAGATAAAGCGGAAGGTTCCGAAATTTGATAAGAGAACAACTAAAGCGAAAATTATAGGTGAGGAAAGTATTGATGAAGAAGTACATCGCGTGCAAATCCTCGACCCCGCAACTGGAACGGGAACTTTCCTGGCGGAAGTTGTGAAGCAAATCCACCAAAGATTTAAAGGACAGGAAGGCATCTGGAGCCAGTACGTGGATAACCACCTATTACCCCGTTTAAATGGTTTTGAAATTTTAATGGCCTCCTATGCCATGGCTCACTTGAAGCTGGATTTACTGTTGACTGAAACTGGTTACAAACCACAAACAGATCAACGTTTGCGAGTTTACCTGACAAATAGTCTCGAAGAACATCACCCAGACACCGGAACCCTCTTTGCCAACTGGTTGAGTAGTGAAGCCAATGAAGCCAACCACATCAAGCGGGATACACCAGTAATGTGCGTGATTGGAAATCCTCCTTACAGTGGTGAGAGTCAAAATAAAGGAAAATGGATTATGAACCTCATGGAGGACTATAAAAAGGAACCCGGAGGAAAAGAAAAATTGAACGAACGGAACCCTAAGTGGATTAATGATGATTATGTGAAGTTTATCCGGTACAGTCAGTATTTCATCGAAAAGAATGGCGAAGGAATCTTAGCTTTCATTAACCCTCATGGTTTTTTAGACAATCCTACGTTTCGTGGAATGCGCTGGAATCTACTTAGAACGTATGACAAAATTTATACGATTGACCTTCACGGAAACAGCAAGAAAAAAGAAACAACCCCTGACGGGAGTAAAGACGAAAACGTATTTGACATCATGCAGGGTGTGAGTATTAATCTCTTTGTAAAAACTGGGAGGAAAAAGAATTCTGAATTAGGTAAAGTATTTCATCTGGATTTATACGGTGACCGTCAAAGAAAATATGAAACACTTGCCAGTGGAAGTGTAAATACTTTAAATTTTATTGAATTACCCATGAAGCTTCCAATGTACTTTATGGTTCAGAAGAATTTCGAGCTTCAGGATGAGTACAACCAGGGAGTAAAATTGAATGAGTTGTTTAATTTAAACAGTATTGGCATAGTAACATCACGAGATTCTTTCGTCATTGATCGTAGCAGACATGAACTTGAAACCCGTATAGAAAATTTCTTTCGACTTGATAAATCCTCTCTAATCCAGAAATATTCTATTAGAGAAAACAAGAGTTGGAAGATTGAAAATGTTCAGGCTGAAGCAAAAGTGTTCGACCCTAGCGTAATTAAGCCAATTTCATACAGGCCATTTGATAACCAGTGGATATATTATGAGCCACACTTTGTTGAGAGGAGTCGCATTGATACTATGCAACACATAAAAGGAAAAAGGAATATAAGCTTGCTTTGCCCAAAAGCTTTTAAGGATGAGAGTTTTGCACATATTTTTGTAAGTCGAATAATTTCGGAAGCAATCTTCCTTTCTCCCAATACAGGGTCGAATGCTATGAACTTCCCTCTTTACCTATATCCCGAAGAAACTATCCAGAGCAGCACGGAAGAGCAAAAGCGCAGACCCAATCTCAACAAGGATATTGTAGGTAAGTTCCTCCAAAAGCTCAAAATGGAGTTTGTTGACGAGCCGGAAGATAGAGAAAAGGGGAAAAATATGATTGCTCCTATCGATTTGCTGGATTACATCTATTCTGTACTTCACAGTCCGACTTATCGCGAAAAATACAAGGAGTTCTTAAAGATCGACTTTCCACGCGTGCCTTACCCTGAAGATCCAGAGCAATTTTGGCAACTGGTAAACCTCGGTGGTGAGCTGCGCCAGATCCACCTGCTGGAACATCCAATAGTAGAAGACTTCATCACCACCTATCCTGAAGCTGGTGACAACATAATCACCAGGAAAATCACCAAAACCAGCCCCGGTTTTGAACCAACAGATGAAACACACGGTAAAGTCTGGATTAATGATGACCAGTACTTCGACAAAGTCCCACTCGTGGCCTGGGAGTTTTACATAGGGGGCTATCAACCAGCTCAAAAATGGCTCAAAGACCGAAAAGGCCGGGAGCTGTCAATTGATGACATCCGACACTACCAGAAGATCATTGTAGCATTAGCGGAGACGGATAGGATTATGAGGGAGGTTGATGGAATCAATTTAACCTCTAGTAAACCTTCTTAAAAATTCGTTATTTGCTATCTATATTAGTTGCATGAACTACACGAAGTGCCGTAGTGTGCGATCAAAATCAACAAATCATTCGTATCAACTTGATTATCAAGGATTATATCGTGTTGGCAGTTGTCATAGGAGCATCCGTAAGAGCCGATTAACAAAAGCAAATCAGAAGTGTCAACCTGAAGGTTATAGTCAAGGTCCGCTGCAGTACAATAGTCACTGAGCTTATATCCCCATGCTCCACCGCTATTGAATACGACAAAGGGAATATTGTTACAATCAAATGCAATCGAAGGATAGGATGCTGTTCCAATGGAAATACTCTCGGAAACTACTGTATGCCAATAATTACCATTGAATTTTTCAACAACTGCTCTACTGTTCACTCCCTGATCACGAAAAACTGCATATGGGACTCCTAAATTGTCAATGCTCAAGTAAGTGTATCTAGCCACTCCATCTGAAAACCCTTCATTACCAACAGTTTCCCATGAGCTACCATTAAAAACCTTCACTGTGGCGCGATTCCCATAAGGTATTCCATTGTCAGTATACCCATTATCACTATAGATTACATAGGGGGTTCCTGTTTGATCTACTGTCATAGATGAATGAAACGCATTTCCCGCACTTATTCCTTCATCTCCCACAAACGACCACTCTCCATTTTCGTACTTTTTTACACTGATTTTCCCGGTGCTATGTTTCTTGTAGCTGATAAATAAATTGTTGTCCATATCAATTTCAAGGTGAAGATCTGAAGCTGATTCACCCACCAAGCCCGCACTTCCTACAACCTCCCATTCAGAGTCATTATACTTTTGAACAGATATGTCTCCATCCATACCATTCGAATAGTCTCTGTACCCGACATATATATTGCCTTCAGTGTCCGAAACAATTGAAGCACCACTTGCTTGAGAATCAGTAAATCCTGGTGGGCCAACCAGCTGCCAAGTGGCATCTTCATATTTTTGAACAGTGATTCTTTGACCATGCTCATAATCCGTATAGGCAACATATGGTATGTCATCAGGGCTTATCGCAAGTGAAACGTTGAAGGCCCACCCCTCGGATATACCTTCAAATCCAACAGTCGTCCATGTATTATTTGTGAATTTTTTTACTGTCGCTTTTGCATTATTGGCACCGTCACGATATGCTACATAAGGAATTCCATTCGAATTTATCACTATCGGAGCTAGACTTGCTGTTCCAGCTGAGAAGGGATCACTACCAACAGTTTCCCAATTGTTATTATCATTTTTTCGTTTAACAAATGCGCGGTTTGATGCACCTATATCTCTGTAAATCACAAAAGGTTGATTGTTGTTATCTAGTGCAATTTTTGTTGAAAAAGCGTCTTCTATTGAAATTCCAGCATTGCTAATGTCCAGCCATTCATTTCCATCATACAGACTAACCGCTGCTCTTTCATCATAACCTTCATCCTGATATGCAACATAAGGCAGGTTATTACTATCAATTTTGAGGTCAATATATTTTGCAGCACCTTGGGAAAAACCGGGCGATCCTAGTTCCAGCCATGTGTTATCAATGTAGTGCATGACTGTTACCTTACCTGATTGACTAGCATCCTGAAATGCAACGTAGACACTCTCCTCTTGATCAAAATCAATTGAAATATCACTAGCCTCCCCATTAGAAACACCTTCGCCTCCTATAGACAACCAGTCCCCTTCAACTAATTTTTTTACAGTGAGCTTTGACTCGGCAGAATAGTCTTTGTAAGCCACGAAAGGAGTGTTATTTTGATTAAGTACCAGCGATGGATCAGCTACCTCACCTTCAGTGAACCCTACGGTGCCTAATGTCAGCCATTCGTCATTAGTGTATTTTTTGACTGTAAGTGTGGAGCCGTTCTCCACATCAACGTATGCCACGATTGGTTCATTTTCGGAGGTCACCTCTAAAGAAATGGTTTGAATTTCTCCTGCAGAAAATCCAGGTGACCCTATAGAGACCCATTCAGCTCCGTCAAAATACTTCACTGTTGCTCCTAATCCATGCGCATGATCTTGGTACGCAATCAATGGCAGGCCATTGGAGTCTAATTCAATATCGGTGAAGTAAGCATCATCTTCTGAAATACCCGGTGTTCCAACATTAGTCCAAGAAACACCATTGTACTTTCTAACAGTAGCTTTGGATCCATGAAGAAGGTCTTTGAAAACGACATAGATTACTCCTTCTTGATCTATTGCGATATCTGTATATGTTGCTTCAGAAAAAGATACCTGATTGTTTTCATCTGGCCCTAAGGGAATCCAACTTTGCGATATGCAATTCTCGATACATACAAAAAAACACAGTGTAGTAAGAAAGAGAATAGTTGTTGATATTTTCATAGCTAATTCGGTTAAGATCACTTAAAGATAGTTCAAAATGCAGGGATCTGCCAAATTATACCAAAGCTATGACAAATAAAATATTTTGAAAAATTCTCATGTAATTCAATTTCTGATGGCTTAGATTACTTTGTCAGCTGTGCAAGTAACCTCTCCAAAGGTGCCAACTCTTTTTCCTTTTCTAGTGGATTTACTTCATTAAACGAGTATCGAGATAAAGCCTCGTTCATTACTTCCACCTTTCTTAACATTGGTTCAATGTAAACCATAAAGTGTTCAAAGTTTTGTAGTATATCATTGTAGTTAGCAGCAAGTTTATAGCCTGACTTTCCAGGATGACTTACCAGCAAAACTCCATTATACCTCACGTCCCTAATTAGCTGTCTCAGTTTATCCTCTGTTACTTTTTCCGTGAAGTTCTTGAAATACGCTAATATTTCCTCTCTGGGCGTCAATCGATAGCTGTCCATTTCCATTTGTTGTTCCAAATACTCTAAAAGTCTCAAATGCAGAGAAGTCCTTCTAACACACCCCTTCCTCGCACCTCCATTTCGATAGTCTGTTATCGCCTTTTCTCCGATTTTTCTAATTTTTACATCCAAATCAGGATTTTCAATTGATGCTGCACTTCTTTTTTGTGCTTGTAATGGAAAGCGTTCAATTGATAATCGTTGATGCAGCACATCATAAATATCCTTCGGACTTTTACAAACATGGCTACTACAATAGACTCTTCCCAGAGAGCCAGCGATCAAATCGGCTAACTGCACAAGATTTTCATCTTGATCATTTATTAGCTCAAAATTTCTTTCAGGATTAAACAAATCTCTAACTACCGATTTCTCATTGACAAACCTTGCCAATTCGTCAGCATAATCTGTGCTACCCACTGTATCAGCATAGATTTGAAATGACTCGAATCTATCATTGTACTTCTGCACGAAGACCTTCTGAAAATACTTGTAGAAAACCTCCTTGTGCCGCAATCCACCTCTTTTTTGGTCTAAAAGCTTTTTATCTATAACCAATACATCAATGGTAAAGTCCAAATTCTCCACCAGGTAGTTCAATATATTCAATCGTTTCTTGAAGTGCTTTTTGTCTCCTAAATTCTTTGACTTAATTACTCCCCCCAGCCTAAAGCTCTTGCGAATTTCATCCACTATTTGCCTAGCATTCTCTTTGTTCTTTTCATCTAAAACTATTGCCGTATACACGAAATGGCTAAAGGTTCCGTCCTTAGATAAGTCCAAATGCGAATTGCCAAACTCATCAATGCAGATAATTGCCTTTTTTGATTCATGAGTTTTATTACCTGAGGGAGTTGAAGGCTGGGAAGTGTTTATTAATCTCATGTTCGAATTGATAAATTCCTCAAACTTACTCAGTGTAAAGCTTTTCCGGCCTACCATTCAGTTAAAGTTGAACCAAAAGTTATCAAACCCACTTATGAACAATTGTTGATAGCGCCCGCAACAGTTCTATCTCAATAACTTAATTGCTAGGCGAATGGCGTGAGCTTTACACAAAGTTTGTAAAGATCTTCTGCACAAGTAACCCTCTCCAGGTCAAGTTTAAGATCCATTTCCTTGAGCACAGAACTCCTTTTTTCCAAAGCAAGGAAAGCCTGCTCCAACAGCCTGATCACATCTTTCATTCGCTTCTGGTACATTCGTTTTGTACAGAAACCTTCACCTCTTTCATAAGCTGCCAAAAAAGAATAGGTCTCTTTCAGCTGATCAGCAACCGTTCTCTCGTCCATCTGAAGTACTCCTCTTAAAAACATTTCAATCGTAGAACTCTTTTTGAAATCTGTCATAATTCTTGATTTTAAATTTGAACTGAAGGAGCAAAAATTCTCATATTCCCGAAAGGACACCAGTGTAAGTGTCAGTATATCAGTCTGTAAAATTTTACAACGTTAGAATTTTGCTTTACCTGCTTTCAATCTCCACTTCAATTAATCTTGATTTTCGTATTTCTGTTTATTTTAGGAGCACCTAACCGATTACTCAATTTTTCTCTCAAGGCCGAACTTGACAAGTTGAAATAACTAAACCTCTCTTATGGAAGCAACACAGGCGCAACTCCTGAATCTCTTAGATGGAAAAAAGCAATTTACTATTCCGATTTATCAGCGAACTTATTCATGGCATAAAAAGCAATGTGATCAACTCTTTAAAGATATAGTAAGAGTTGGCAATGATGCCTCTGAACCCTCTCATTTTATTGGTTCTATTGTCTACTTTAAACCGGGTAATTCTCCGATCACGAGTGTACCTGAACTATTGGTTATTGATGGTCAGCAGAGGTTGACAACTGTTTCTTTATTGCTCTTAGCTCTCACACATTTCCTCAAAGAACAAGAGCATGTCTCTTTAGAGGATGAAACTTGGGAAGAAGTTCAGGAAACATATCTGGTGAACAAGCATAGGAAAGATGACTCCAAATACAAGCTTCTCCTAACCAAAAAAGACAAATTGACCTTTACTAATCTGATAGACGAAATTGAAGTAAGTGAAGCTCATTCAAAGAGAATAGTTGAAAATTATGAGTTCTTTAAAGGAGTTATTCATGCTGATAATATCCAGTCAGTCTACCATGGGATTAAAAAGTTGATTATAGTGGACGTAATTCTGGAAAGAGACAAGGATAATCCTCAACTAATCTTCGAAAGTCTGAACTCTACAGGGGTAGACTTATCACAAGCAGACCTAATCCGAAACTATATATTAATGGGTCAACCAAGCGATGTACAAACAGAGCTATATGAGAAATACTGGTATCCCATGGAACAGAGCTTTGGAGAAAATATCAGTTTGCTAGCATGGTATATTCGTGACTATCTGACTATGAGAGAGGGTTCAATTCCAAAGATTGGCCTCGTGTATGAAAGGTATAAACAGTACCTAAATTCATCTAATGGCCCATCCATAGAAGAAGCGATCAAAAGCCTTTTCAAATTTTCAAGATACTATGTTCGTATAGCTCTGTTAAAAGAGAAGGACCCCGGAATTGAAGTGAAGCTTAGGGAGATTTCAAAATTGAAGATTGACACTTCGTACCCATTCCTTTTGGCCGTATACTCAGATTATGAAGATGGGCAGATTTCTAAAGATGAGTTCATTGAAATTATAGACCTCGTTTCTAACTATGTTTTTAGAAGAGCAATTTGTGGTATTCCAACCAACAGTTTGAATAAAACTTTTGCCACTCTTTATAAACGCATCAAGAGAAAAGCATATCTTGAATCGGTAAAGGCTGCATTCTTGCTCATGGACGGCTACAGACGATTCCCCTCTGATGCAGAGTTTGTCAAAGAACTACAGGTGAAGGATGTGTACAATTTTAGGTCTAGAAATTACCTTCTCGAATCACTTGAAAATTGGAACAGGAAAGAACTTGTGAATGCAGAGAACTATACTATTGAGCACATCTTACCTCAGAATGAATCTCTTTCTTTCGAGTGGAAAAATGAGCTAGGCGAGAACTGGCAACAAATCCGAGATAAGTACTTACACACCCTGGGCAACCTCTCTTTAACACGTTACAACTCGGAGCTTTCTGATAGACCCTTTTCAGAGAAGAAAGCCATTTCCGGTGGCTTTGATTCTAGCCCACTGTTCTTGAATGAATCAGTAAGAGAGACGAAAAGATGGGACGAGACCGCAATATTAGACAGAGTGTCTAAATTGGCTGATAGAGCCTGTACAGTTTGGAGAAGACCTTCTTTGCCTGAAAATCGACTCGAACTCTATCGACAGCCAGGGGAAGCGAAAGAACTAGAAATTTATAGCCTCGATCATTATGATTATCTCCGGGGTGAAATCCTTGATCTATATAAGGCACTTGAAAAGAGAATCCTGAATATAGATTCATCAGTTAGAGTCGAGTTTAAGAAGCTTTATATAGCATTCAAATCACAGACTAACTTCGTAGATGTAGTACCTCAGAAGAAAAGACTACGCTTATCTCTAAACAGTGAATTTGATCAAATTAAGGATCCAAAGGGTATGTGTATAGATGTTTCAGGCCTCGGAAGGTGGGGGAATGGTGATGTCGAAGTAGGCTTAGCAAACATGAACGAAGTAGATTACATCATGGAGTTGATAGAACAAGCCTTTGAAGGACAAATTGATTCTGTGTAGTTTTCGACTATCTTCACTCTTCTTCTTACTTTAAATTATGAGCCAATCGCTGATGTCATTGGTTTGAAGCTTATTCGGCTTAACCAGTTAGCTTCTAATCATAAGTTTTATTTGGAGTTTCGTATTTTAGTCTTCACTCCTTAACTAAATTTTTAGCAAAATGAAATTCAGGCTTATATGGATCGCTATCTCAATTCTAGTTAGTCAAGCAACAGCATCTGCTCAAACTTCGGAGATAACCTTTATTGATAACTCTTCAGTTTCTGGAGGCAAGTCTATTGAAAGAACCATATTCAATTTTTTACGCCTTCAAGACATCAGTATTTCTGAATTCAGGACTCTCTTTGAAAGTTCAGGCTTTGAGGTCAACTACTCGCTAAACAACTCTTTAGAGATAGTAGAGCCTGTTGATTTTGACTGCCTCAATTGTTGTATAGATAATTTGAAGATAACAAAGTTTTTAGAGGACTTATCAATTATTTGGCACTCATGGCCCCATAGTACCTGCAACTCGGGTCTGGGATCACTAGTAGAAGCTCTTTCGGATTATTATGTTGGAGAAGAATCCGGCTTCAGTCATTATGAATTTCATCATAATAATAAAGGCTACGGTTTAGCCTTTCACAGAAACCTGGAAGAAGATATTTGGATAGAACAAATCGTAATATATAGTATTGATGGGTAGTGTGGGTGATCGTAAACAAATCAGGCAGGTTCTTTCTTTCAGTCAGGCATTCACTCAGCTTCTCATCAGTGCAAAGGGATAACTCAGGATAGAGATAGATGCAAGCGAAACACCACTAACTCCTCTCAATACTGTTGTCAGCACAAAAAGCAGCAAAACTCATCACCCTCGACCTACAAATAGAAATCGATTACAGCCAGCAGATGTACTGCAAAAACCCAAAGTGGCTCTCGCTGCAAACGCACCACGAAAAACGCTAGTGGCAAATGCTGGCAGCATGAATAAGTTGAAAATTACAGATGTTTAAAGTTTCAAAATACAGATAGAATGAAAAAGTATTTCCCCTTTCTTTTAGTCATATTGCTTTCATCAATGACTTATGCACAAGACTTAGCCAATTCCCCATTAAAAATTGTTGATAATGAATGGATCAAAACAGGGGAGTGCATCGAGCGCTCACCATATAATTTTGTGATTTTATATGAAATGAATACTCATCAATTCACTTTGAAAATGCGCGAACTTGATCTTTCACTAGAAAGAGGTGATAATTTCTGCGTTTCTGCGACAGAGCAGATAAGCATGAGTGTGCTAGAGGATACTCACTTAGGACCATACGAAATATTGGAAAAAGCAATATCCTATCATAAGTGCGACAATTATTTGAGAATTATGTCTCCTAATGCTACTGGGAGCAGTGACCTAAGCAAGTTAATGATTCTTCTGCAAGACTATTATATGGAGACAAGAAGTGGTGTTCGATTCTATGTCTTTGAACTCGAATCGAAAAGATATTCTTTTGCATTCAAAAGTGAAAGATTGGAAGGTGATACCTTTATTGAAACACTGGATATTACGTCTTCACCTGTTGAATGAATGAGATTGTACTACTACAAGAGCTCAGTGGTCATCTAGAGAAGTCCCTCCCTTTACAATCTGAATATTATTGAAGTTATACACTATAAGGGAAATTTCTTGATGTGAAACTGAGTGGTAGTGAAGCGGGTGGACAAATCAATAATTCACATTCTCACCGTATTGCACTATCGAGGTTGAGCTAACTACCTTTAGACCCTGTATTTAGTGAGGTAATTTCAATAATACACTTTAAACTAAAAGAGGAAAAAGGCAGTATTTACAACCTATTCAGAGTTTTTCGCCATAAGTTTAAAAACCTAGAAACTTTCCTGATTCTAAGGAGTGCCCAAATCGTAAATGGTAGTGACCAGTGCCTTTTCAGGGTGATTTGTATTTAGCTTAATAGCCTTTTTAGACCCTAAATAGTTTTCATGAGGGTATAGGACCACTTACCCTACTCTACCCTTTCGTTCAAAGCTCCCGATTTTGTCAAAAGGCTAACAACACTACCTTTTCAGTTCACTGACCTATTAAATAAATGAGAGGAACGATCTACCGTTTTCATTATTAGGTAAAGCTAAGACCAAAAGCCGGAATAGGTTGTTGTGACTGCCTTTAAATAAAAATCAGAGAGCTTAATCTACTTATTAAGTCTACCTCCATCTTAAGGGGCGAAAAGGTTGATTCTACAGCCTTTCTCTCAGATTTGCCATAGTGAGGATTTTGAGGACTTTGAGGAGATGAGGAAAGCAAAGGAGTTAATCCTCAGTTTCCTCATCATCCTCAGTTTCCTCAGCTGCGGGATTTTGGTACTCATTCTGCCTATCTCGAAGAATTAGCCCCTTTTTGCAAGCTTGAGTAATGTATCGTTCTGCGGTTTTACCTGGAATGGACAATTTTTGCGCAATAGATAGAAAATCCTGCCTATTGAATTCAAATGGCAGTGCAGCCAGGAACTTTTCCTTTCGATTCAAATGATTTGGCTGAGATTGTTCTTGAGGAAGCTTGTTGAATACCTGACTCGAATGGATCAAAAGGTTATCAATCATGCCTATTGCTGCGTTAAAATCTTGATCCCGACAAATAACCCTTCCAGTTAACACGCCAGTTTCCACAGCTCTAAGAGAAGACAGGACCATGCACAGCCGAAAGGCAATTATTCCTAACCTTCTCACTGTTGCGATATAATCAATGCCCTGCACCTTCAAAAATTCTGCCTGCACCTTTTGGAAAAACTCATTGAATCTTTTTTGTTGATCCTTGGTTAGGGTAAACTCCTTTTCACCAGCGTTCAACAGCTGTTCGTAGATTACCTGGAATTCCAAGCCTAAATCATCAAAGTATTCATCATGAGACTTGCTCCCGCTATTGGCGAAGACATCCTTCCAAATAGGTTTCACATTCATGTAGTAAAACATAAACCGGCTAAATAGGCCATTCTCCGCGCCTGGTATTAATGATGAAATCTGCTTTGGTGTGCCTGAAAGCAACGCGGATAAACACGGAGACTCGATATCCACATATTCTCTGTTCGTCCGCCTAAAGAAGGAGATTGTCTCATGGTGAAATGCTTTTCGAAAGCCATCGCTGTAATTCCCATAGTCAGTCTTGAACGCCTGTGCCAAGGTATCACCTTCTGTTTCGTAGATCAGCCCTCTTCCATCGTTATCTGATAATAGCTGGAAGACTCCGGTAGTACTGTTGTTTGCCGGAATGAAGAGCATGTTTTCAGCTGGTTCGGCAGGCTTTTCAAGCCCCATTTGAGCGCCTTTTTGAGAATTGTATGCTGCTAGTTCCTTCTCGTACTCCTGACGCTTTTGTGCGGCTTTGTCTCGCATTCCATCGTGAATGGGCTTAACAAGCTGCCTACAATGGCTTAAACGTCCCTTTCCAGCGGAAGCCTCTCCAGTGACGAATAAGAACAGATTGGGACGTACTTTCCTACCATCGTAGAGCCCATGAACTTTTGGAAGGCAAGAACTGATCACTGTTATAGCTCCCAGCAGCAAAATATCTCTTTCTTCATCAGAAGTAGACATCTTAACAACCCGCTTCAAAAAGTCGGGTAGTGAACTGTAGATTTCTTCTGAAAAGGTTGGAAGCATCGCCTTTTCGCCATTTTTTCGCCTTGGTTTTTGTGGCATTTCCAAACCCGCTTGCTTCGCCAGGTGATAAAAAGTTCCCAGGCTCACTCCAGATCCCTTAGCGCTTAAACAATGCGTGTACTGTTTGTCACACTCAGTTTCAGAATACTCAGAGTAAAACTTACTTACTCTCTGAAAGAGCTCACGGCCCTCTTCTCCAAATTCATCTGCGAAAGCAAAGCCGATGTTGCGCCATTCTTCGTAATTCGGAGCGAGATCTATTTCTTGTGCTTCAAGTTGATAGATCATACTTTCGACCTTCTTGAACTCTTCCGATCCCGCCTTCGCACCTGACGCTTTTTGATGAGAGTCCTTCGAGTTATTTGAATTTGCTTTACCACACCATTCCTCTGGATTAAATGTATTATTTGATGTCATGGTCAAGGTATTTAAGGTTAATGTAAGCGAATGGATCATGAGACAGAAAGCATGCTCTTGAAATGTCTTTACCGGATTGGTCTACTTCAAGATTATATCGTGCTTTCAGCATCGCACTAATTGCAACAAAAAATTTCTCGTGTGTATCCTGGTTAATTCTTTCGTCACTGACCACCCACTTAAGCCCTAAGCCTGAAGGTGAAGTGAAAAGCAATTCTGTTTGGAGCTCATTTTCTTTCAGAAGTGCTTCTTTTGCTGCTAGGACCTCAGAAGAATCTCTGAAGTTGTCAAAATCAAAACATATCATTCCAGAATGCGTGAATAGTCCTGATTTGCTTCTTTTGTGAAAAGTACCAGAAAAGGTCACAAAATCAAGGTTTTTCGTCTTTAGCATACGCTTTGCCTCTTTGCTCCTTTGATTTCTGATATTGTTGATTGTGCGCTCATAATCACCTCCTTTAATAAGATGATAGATATCAAGAATACCTATATGCTTCGAAGGTGTTGTATTGCCAATAGGCCCTGGATAAAAAGAAAATAATCTAGTCATGGCTTAGGCTCCTTTTTTATAGTTAGACATCAAGTGATTTTCGATATCCTCCCATCGATAGTAGATCTTCGTACCGAACTGTGAAAACGGTAAAACAGACCTGTCCCGATAATTCTGGAGCTGCCTCTTGCTGATTCGCAAGATTTCACAGACCTGATTGTTATCGAGCCAACCTTCGCCTGGTTCTGGAGTTTTCTTTTTAAGGTTTTCTACAGATTGTTTAAGGGTTTCGAGTTTTGCTAGAAGTATTCTAAACTCTTCTTTAGTAATAAGTTTTGCCTCCATTTTCTTGGATTTTGGGTTATTGTTACCGCAAATGAAGGCAGATGACTATGTTTTTCTTGAAACGCAGACCCTAATGAAAAAATAGGGTCCATGTTTCAATTTCTCGAACCCTATAATTTAGGACGCGGAGGAAATGTCATTCGATCTTTCCCAAGACCAGTTAAGACTATGTTTCTCAAAGGGCTTGAGAAATCGTCCTCCTTGAGAAGATCACTTGCCAGAGATATGTCTACAATGCATTTTACCATGGCTTCACGATTATCAAATTCCGACTTTAGGTCAAAGAGTTGATTGTTATAGCAGAATTGTCTAATCGCTTGAAAGAATAAATTTCTCATTTGTGCTGGAGAAGGAAACCAATCATCGACAATAGTGAGTACTGGCTCGTTTGAGTTAATTGTATGATCTGATCGTTTGATTCCAACCTTAAACCTCTGCACCAACTGCCGAATTAAAATCAATGGCCACTCATTCTTGACATTATCCAATATGAGTCTCACAATCTCTGGGGAATCCAAACTTATTTCAAAGTCACTTTCACCTGTAGGCGTTCTCCATTTTAGAGTGCCTTTACCCAACTCGTGATCTTGAGCATACTTCTCAAGTCGTAATAATTTGATGGAATCAATAGTATACTGTCGCCACTTTGTAAGATCCTTTTCCTTCCAGGGAAGTTCATTGAAGAGATGCGTGATGGCTATCAAATTTTTTATATGTAGATCATCTCTGATCCCATGCTCTTGGATTGCCTTCTTTACATTTCCATACCAGTCCTTTTCAATAGTCAAACGGCTAGCTGAAAATTGATCCTCGAATCCTTCTCTTTTTGAGAAGTTTTCTAAATCAGGGTTTGGAAAAATTTCTAGAAAATTAACATGGATAATTACAGTTTCGTCATTTCGCTTCACTTCCATTTTTTGGGGTTTGGTTTAATTTCAAAACATAACTAATTTCGGACCACGTTCAAAGAAATCATGTAAACCATATGTAAACCGGAAATAAGAGGGCATAAAAAAAGAGGAGCTATTAACTCCTCTTTCTCTTGCCAGTAAAGGCTTTCAGTGTTGTCGGGGTGGCAGGATTCGAACCTGCGACCTCCTGCTCCCAAAGCAGGCGCGATAACCGGGCTACGCTACACCCCGAGCTTTTATTTTAAATGGCTCCGGTAAGCCATTCCCCAAAAAAGACTCATCCGTCTTTTCCGTTAGAGGGGTGCAAAGATAATCAGTTGTTTTTACTGACAAAGCATAAAATGAAAATTTTCTGTATTGAGTTCGTACGAAAAGCTGAACCTTCCTGAATCTCAAGAACCAAGAATACCAACTCAAATTCACACTTTTTCTCATGGTGCTTTTTGCTGCAATTATGTTTAATAAATAATTGTTTTTCTCAAACAAAACAGAACGGGGCCGGTTATCTGCTTGAATTATTTACAAGTAGCCCCAAATGAGGAATGCAATAATTATTGGAGCCGGAATTGCCGGGCTGGCAAGTGCTTTGAGATTGAGAAACAAAGGTTTCGAAGTAGATGTTTTTGAAGCCAACTCGTACGCTGGAGGCAAGATCCATGCGCAAAATCTGGACGGCTTCAGGTTCGACATGGGACCCTCACTCTTCACTATGCCTCATCTCGTTGATGAACTTTTTAGGCTGTTTGGAAAAAACCCCAGAGACTTCTTCAACTACCGCCAAAAAGAAACAATCTGCAATTACTTCTGGAGCGATGGCACTCGTTTTTCTGCCAGTGCCGACAAGCAGCAGTTTGTTGATCAAGCAGCTAAGACATTCGATGAATCATCAGAAAAAATTGAAAAATACCTAAACCGAAATGCGGAAAAATACGAGCTGACTGCTGATATCTTTCTCAAAAAATCCCTTCACAACGCAAAGACTTATTTATCGGTCAATACCCTTAAATCGCTCCTGAAATCCGGAAGACTCGATATTGGAAAATCGCTCAACCAGGTAAACGAAATATATTTTGATCACCCAAAGCTCGTGCAGCTCTTCAATCGATTTGCTACTTACAATGGCTCTTCTCCCTACTCCACACCGGGGATTATGTCAATGATACCTCATCTTGAAATGGAACTTGGTACCTACTTTCCCGAAGGTGGGATGCACGAGATATCACAGAGTCTCTATCGTTTGGCAAAAGAGCAGGGCATCAATTTCCACTTCAATTCGAAAGTCGAAAAGATTCTACTTGACGACAAAAAAGCAAAAGGAGTTCGAGCGAACGGAGTCGATCACCTTGCTGATGTGGTGGTCTCAAATGTGGACGTGTTTTCCACTTACAAGCATTTACTAAAGGAAGCTCGACAGCCAAAGAAAATTTTAAGTCAGGAAAGATCTAGTTCGGCCATCATTTTTTACTGGGGAATCAACAACGAATTTCCACAGTTCGACTTGCACAACATCCTTTTTTCTGACAACTATAAGGAGGAGTTCGAGAGCATTTTCGAAACAAAGAAACTGTTTGATGACCCCACAGTTTACATTAATATTTCGAGCAAAGAGGAGACGAGAGACGCGCCCAAGGGTTGTGAAAACTGGTTTGTGATGATCAATGTGCCCGTGAATGAAGGTCAATACACAGAGGAGGTTTTTCAGCAAGCCCGAAAATATGTCATCCATAAAATTCAGAACACACTTGGAGTCGACATCACTCAGCACATTGTTACCGAAAACCGACTTGATCCAATAAGTATTGAGAGCAACACTAACTCTCACGGAGGATCGCTTTATGGGACGTCAAGCAACTCAAAGTTCGCTGCATTTCTGCGTCACCCAAACTTTTCGTCTTCAGTTAAAAACCTCTATTTCTGCGGAGGATCTGTGCATCCTGGTGGAGGGATTCCGCTCTGCTTGCTTTCAGCAAAAATTGCTACGAACGAAATCCCATCTGCCTAATGGACTTGCTTTTAAAAAATCAAATCAACCTCAAACGCTTTGCTTCAATAGTCGTTCTCTGGGCTTTTCAGGTTGCGGCACTCATCGGAATCAGCCTGGGCTATTTTGAGTGGTTTATTTCCAAGACAGAACTAAACCTGATGATTATCGCAGTTTTGCTGGCCATTAACTTTCCGGTCAACTCGCTCAAAAGAATTGGCTTTTTTGTCGCAATATTCATGAGTGGATTTTTTCTTGAGTGGCTCGGGGTTAACTACGGTCTTTTCTTCGGAGACTATGCTTATGGTGAAAATCTCGGTTACAAACTGGGAGGAGTTCCGCTGTTGATCGGAATCAACTGGGCCGTCCTGATCATGAGTTGTGCAGCCATAGTGGATCGGCTCAAAGTTCATTATCTCTTTAAATCGATAATCGGTGCAGGACTAATGGTGTTACTCGATTTCTTTATTGAACTACCTGCTCCGGTTTTCGATTTTTGGGAATTCGAAGGTGGAGAAGCGCCCATAGACAACTACGTTGCGTGGTATCTCATTTCTTTTTTCATGATTCTGGGATATCAGAAACTCAAAGTCAAAGGGGATTTTATATTTTCCTGCCATCTTTACACAGCGCAATTAATCTTCTTTGCTTTTTTCTATGTCGCATACAGTTTATGATTTTGCAATAGTAGGTGCCGGAGCAGCTGGACTGCAGCTGGCTGTGGCGATGAGTGAAGACCCCTACTTTGATGATGCTTCAATCGCAATCATAGAAAAAGATGAGAAAAACCAGAACGATCGCACCTGGTGCTTCTGGGAAAAAGGAAATGGAAAATGGGATATAATTGTTACCAAAACATGGCAAAAAGCTCAGTTCGCCAATTCCAAAAAACTGCTCAATCTCGACCTTAAGGACTACCAATACAAAATGGTAGGCGCGCTGGATTTTTACAATCACACCAAAAGCTTGCTGTCAAAGGCAAAAAACTTCACCTGGATAAATGATGAAGTCGATAGAATAGAAGAAGGAGAACCATCCACTATTTATGGCCTGGAGAATTCCTACCTGTCAAAACTCGTTTTTGATAGTCGGGTCGACAAGAAATTCTATGAAGCAAAAGACAAGTACATCCGGCTTCTGCAACATTTTAAGGGCTGGGTCATAGAAACTGAAAAGAGTGTTTTCGACCCCAATTCGTTTATGATGATGGACTTTAGGCTGAAGTGGCCAGAGTCGACAAGCTTCACTTATATTTTGCCATTTTCAGAAAAGAAAGCCCTTGTGGAATTCACCTTTTTTTCTCCTGAGCTCATTGATGACTCCGGCTACGACAAATACTTGCATAAGTACCTTAAAGAAGTTTTGGGTGTCGAAAACTTCAAGATCACAGATCAGGAGAAAGGTGTAATTCCAATGAGTAATTATCCCTTTCATCAAGCGAATACGAAGAATGTCATTAAAATAGGAACTGCTGGTTCGTGGGTGAAGCCGTCTTCGGGTTATTCTTTTAAAAACGCTGAACGATACAGCAACAAACTGATTGAGAATCTGAAAGCAAACAAATCTCCAGACCACGAGCTTTTTAACACTCGATTTAGAAAATACGACTCCTTGTTTTTGGATGTGCTCTGGAAAAATAATCACCTTGGAGAGCGCATTTTTAGCAACATGTACAGTAAAAATGATCCGTCAATGATTTTGCGCTTTTTAGACGAAGAGACAAACTTTTGGCAAGAGATTAAGATCATGAGTTCTTTTCAAAAGCTACCCTTCACAAAGGCACTTCTTCGAAGTTTTTCCAGGAGCCATCCACGGGACAATAACATCCAAGGTTGAGAATCCAACCTTACACCCACAGAGGGTTGGAATTCATTTTTGGTATCAAACCACTGTAGAACGAAATAATAGGTCACTCACAGCTATCAGTTTAAAAGGTCTGGTTCATCTTCCAGCTAAACCTTGAGGCCGCACGCGCTTCCGACACTAGCATAAGAGCTTTAACATAATTACAGAATAAAGTTTTGCTCTTGTCTGAAATGTTAGCGAGCTTACGCCCAAATTTAAATTAACGTTATGAATAGACTTTACACTTTAAAAGCCTGCTTTATAGCAGCACTTCTTATGGTTAGCGGATTTGCATCTGCACAACTAACAATCGATGAGGACTTCGCATCTCCAGGACTTCCTTCTGGATGGACTGCTATTGATGAAGATGGTTTGACACCAGCAGTGGATCCAAGTTTCACAACCTGGTTTGTAGACACTGTGAATGCCACAGGACCTTATCAGGGCACAATTCACGCGCAGAGTACTTCCTGGATTGAAGGATTTGCGCCAGGTAACAGAAACTGGCTGATTTCTTCAGCAGTGGAAGTTGACGCAAACACGAGCGTTGCGTGGGCAGCTGCTCCAGCGCAAGGTTACCTCTACATGGACGGTTACACTGTTTTGGTTTCAACAACCGACACAGAGCTTGAGAGCTTCACCGACACTCTTGAGCACTACGCTCAAAACATCAATGACGATCCAACTCAGTTCAGCGATGGAGTAGTTCACGGGAATTGGGTAGGAGACCCAACATCGACTGATCCATTGGCTAACGGAATCATGGTTCACCGTGAGTTCTCTTTGGCTGATTACGAAGGGGAAACTATTTACATCGCTTTCCTACACGACTCAGATGACGACTTCTTCCTTTTGATGGACTACGTGAAAGTTGGTAATGCTGGTGACATCACCCACGTGGGATCGGTAGATAAAAAAGCTATGGATATGGAAGTATTTCCAAATCCAATCAACGAGGAGTTGAACCTTTCAGTAACAACTGATGGTTTTGAGCCTTACACAATTGAGGTAAGAAACATGGTAGGTCAACTGGTTTACTCTAAAGAAGTAACTACTTCTTCTGAAGAAGTAGAAACTCTTTCAGCTTCTGATTGGCAAGCCGGAGTTTATCTTGTAAGCGTTGTTATGGACAATGACATTATGACAAGACGAGTAGTGAAAAAATAATTTCACTTTACTCATTTTGAGACTGAAGGCCCGATTGCAAATTGTAATCGGGCCTTTCTTTTTTCAGTTATTCTCTGAAAAATGAAGCGCAGTGTTAAATCTTTCTTGCTTTGCTCACAGAGGAGTTTACCTTTGATATCATAAAAAGAAGCTTCACCCTGAGAAAAAATCAAATCAATTGAAGAGGCTGTGAAAAAAATCCTGGTCATAGAAGATAATGAAGATGTAAGAGAAAACATCGTGGAGTTTCTTGAGCTGGCTAACTACGAAGTGACACAGGCAGAAAACGGCAAGATAGGTGTCGACAAAGCTCTGGCAGATCCTCCTCACCTCATTCTTTGCGACATCATGATGCCGGAACTCGATGGCTACGGAGTTATTTTTCTTTTGAGTAAACACAAGGAAACGGCTTCCATTCCCTTCATTTTTCTCACCGCCAAAGCAGAAAAAGGAGATATGAGAAAAGGGATGAACCTGGGTGCAGACGACTACATCACAAAGCCGTTTGACGAATCGGATCTTTTGCAAGCTGTGGAAAGCCGACTAAAACGAAGCGAAGTGCTCCGGCAGGATTTGGCAGGTAGTGGGTTTGAAAGTTTTGTAAACTCTGCCAGGGAGAGCGATTCACTTTTACAACTTTCCGAGAACCGCGTTTCCAGAACCTACTCAAAAAAGGACATGATCTACCTCGAAGGCGATCAACCAAATAAATTCTTTCTAATTGAATCCGGAAAAGTAAAAACTTATCGACTACATACGGATGGAAAAGAATTGATCACCGGGATTTACTCGGATGGAGAATACCTCGGCTACATGCCGATTTTGCAGGAAAGTGCTTATCGCGATTCGGCCACTGCACTAGAGGAAACCACGCTAAAACTCATACCGCGAGAGGATCTTTTTGCCCTCATCTCGAGCAATGCTCAGATTGCTGGGGCTTTCATAAAAATGCTCAGTGCACATGCACAGGACAGTGAAGAACGATTGCTCCATTTGGCCTACGACACGGTGAGAAAAAGAGTCGCCAGGGGACTTCTTGAATTTGTAGAAAAGTACGGTCAGCAAAAAGCTAAAGAGGGAATTCCAATTTCTAGAGAAGACCTTGCAAAAGTGGTAGGAACCGCTACAGAAACAGTTGTTCGCACGCTCGGAGATTTTAAGCAAGAGGAGCTCATTGTGGTTGAAGGAAGAAACATCAAAATTCCTGATCCCGCAAAACTGGAACACCTCAGGTTTTAACTCTTTCCACTTGCCTTCCTATTGAACACTTTTGATTTTCGGTTGCTTTCATTTGACGGATTGAAAAAGTCAACATTGAGTTTAACAACCATTGACATTGTCGAAATGCAACGGTCGTATTTTAAGCCCTACTTTTGCAAATCCTTTTTGAGATAAGAAAATCAAGAATCGATAACTAAAAGATATGCCGCAAGTTCCTTAAAGGAATTTTGTGGCTGCTTTGTTTTAGAATGACCATTTTTCAACGAGAAGAAAGTAAAGAAGCCCTCTTTTCCCTGTTCAAACTGTCGGGGCCAATTGTGCTTGCCAATATCCTGCAAACTACCTATCAGTTGATAGACACGTTTTGGCTGGGAAGAATTGGCGCAGGTGCTGTAGCTGCCGTGTCTCTGAGCTTTCCGTTGCTATTCCTGATTATTTCGTTGGGCATTGGACTTACCATTGCCGGTTCTATTATGGTTGCCCAGTACAAGGGAATGCGAGATCAAAGAATGATCAACTACAGTACATCGCAAACCTATCTGGTGATGTTTTTTATCTCACTGCTTTTGGCGGCTGCGGGTTTCTTCTTTTCCGGTCCGCTCATGCGACTTGTGGGAGCTGAAGGTGAAATTCTTACCGATGCTGTAGATTATTTTCAGGTTTCTTCAATCGGGTTCATCTTTCTTTTCATGTTTTTCGTTTACCAGTCGCTCATGCGTGGAATCGGAAATGTGATCGGGCCGACTTTTGTGGTGCTTTCCACAGTCATTTTAAACCTGTTTCTCGACCCGCTTTTTATCTACGGATGGGGGCCAATTCCAGAAATGGGTGTTTCTGGTGCAGCCATGGCCAGCGTGATCACACAGGGCCTTTCGGCATTTATTGGGTTCATCATTATTTACAGAGGTAAAAGCGGAATTCAGCTCAACTTTTCAGATTTCAGATGGGACCTCCGTTTTGTCAAAACTATGATGAAACTCGGCTTGCCTTCGAGTCTGGAGTTGTCTACGCGTGCCCTGGGAATGTCTGCATTAATCGTGCTTGTCACAAGCTTCGGCTCCATGGTGATGGCCTCCTACGGAATTGGAGCTCGCATACTCAGCTTCGTAATTATTCCTGCACTCGGTTTGTCTTCGGCCACCACTACTCTGGTTGGTCAGCACATGGGCGCACAACAGATTGAGAAGGCAAAAGAAGTAGGAATTATGAGTCAGAAGGTAGCTTTTTGGGGACTCACTTCTATTGGTGTAATCCTGTTTGTTTTTGCCGAGCAGCTCACGGCCTTTTTCGTCCCTGGAGAAACGGAGGTAATAGAAAACGGGGCGATGTTCATCAAAATAATGGCCCCGAGTTTCGGAGTGCTGGGAGTGCAGCAAGTGACCAACGGGGTGTTCAACGGAGCAGGCTACACACTGGCTTCCATGATGATGTCGATTATCGCTCTTTGGGTTATCCGGTTTCCTCTGGCCTACTTCTTATCCTATGAAACAAGCCTTTCGTTCAATGGCATATGGTGGGCTTTCCCAATATCTAATTTAATTGCCGCTGGAATTTCCATTGCATGGTTTAGAAGAGGAACATGGCAGCACAAGAAGAGAGTTAGTTTTCAGGCTGACTAACACCTCCCCTTTAGGCTTTTGGCTCCAGGGTGAAAAAGAAAGTGGTACCTACGCCTTCTGTGCTCTCTGCCCAAATTTCTCCATCGTGTCGATCAACGAAATCTTTGCACAGCATCAAACCAATTCCTGAGCCCGGCTCTCCATCTGTCCCGACTTTTACTTTCGATCGATCCCAGGAGAAGAGCTTTTCCAATTCCAAATTGCTCATCCCTTGCCCCTGATCTGACACGTAAAAAGCTGACCCGTCCGGGTCATATCCAACTTCCACCTTGCCCCCTTCACTAAATTTAAGTGCATTTTGAACCAGATTGCGGAATAGAAATTTGAGCATTTCGGGATCACTATGCACGCTTAGTCCATCTGGTATTCTGTTTTGCAATCTCAAATTCTTTTTACTGGCGTGGTCAGAGAGGTCGGTGAGCACGGAGTCAACAGCATCTGAGAGCTTCACTGCTTCTTTATTGATCTCCCCACTCTTTACATAGCTCGATCCCCAGGTTACCATGTCCGAAAGAAGTTTGTAAGCCTGATGAGTACCCTTTAGTTGTTCATTGACAAGAAAATCCATCTCCTCCCCTAAATCCACACGACCTTTTATGAGCGATAAAACAGATTCTGAGCCTGCCAGGTTGTTTCGCAAGTCGTGAGCGATTGCCGAAAGCAGATTGACGTTGAGTCGCGATAGTTGTTCGAGTTTTTGATTTGTCTGTTTCAAACACCTTGCATGTTCGCACAAGCGTTTTTGATCCAGGTCGTAGTCCAGCTTTCTGACTACTTGTTTCGCCAAGAACTTGAGTGACTTTGTTTGAAAATCATTTAATTCACGCGGCTCTGTGTCAACTACACAAAGAGATCCCAAATTATAGCCATTACGGTTGGTGAGAGGCACGCCTGCATAATATCTAATGTGATCTTCATCGGATGTGACATAAGGATTGTCCTTCACTCGCTCGTCCTTTGTGGCATCCTTAATTTCAACCAACTCGTGCTGAAGGATAGTGTAATTGCAAAATGCAACGTCTCGAGAAGTACCGTTTTCATCTATGCCTTTTTTGGCTCTGTACCACTGTCGATCTTCGTCAATTAAGGTCACCAGTGAAATTGGTGTTTCACAAATTTCAGAAGCTAATTCCACCAGGTCATTGAGCTCCTCATCTGTTGTGCCATCCAAAATTTCGTATTCACGTAAAGCCCTTAGGCGTTCGGCCTCTGTCTCAAGAGCCGGGTCCTCAATCTTTTTAATACTCATAATAAATCTAGTTTCGCCACTTCAAAAAAGTAGTAAGTGCTAATACTAATAACGAATGTGATGGTTAAAAGTGTTCGGCAGATAAGCATGATACTTATCAGTTTTTCGATCACCTCTCAGCAGCCCTCAAGGATAAAGGCTTTCCAGTCACGTAGGAATTTTCTTAAAGTTGAATGGGGAATCACTTAGTCGAAGCTAAAGCATGGTAATTTTTAAGAATTCAGAATAGCAAGTCAGACAATGTCAATCTTCATCTGTTGCTCAGACAAGTCTTCGGGGATTACTAACGTGATCCTGGTGGGGTGGACCTACAAGATCTAAAAACCTCACAATGCTGCGCATCGTTGGCTTTTTGCTTCAGAGGCCCTTCACCCAAGCAAAGTTTGGCTCGGGCTCTAAATTTCGGGGATTACT
>NZ_JBEGHD010000020.1:0-39369 GCF_049334165.1 Halocola ammonii | reverse complement strand
GAGATCTGAGAGAGAACTCAATCAAGGAATATATGTGATTAGAAATGCAGAATTCTACTGTGACTATGTGTTAAAACTGCGGTTTGAGTAGCCGTGTCCATTCACGGCCATTTGGATCCGTGAAAAATTCACTACTCCTTCTACTCTTCCTTCGCTTTCCACAATTCAAATGCCGCTTCCACCTTGGCATAGTAATCTTCACCGTATTTTCTAACCAGTGCGTCTTTGGCGAATTTGAAAACCCGCAAGTCAATCTTTGCTCCACACTCACGAGCGGGATCGCAAATCGGCCAGTGGTGGTAGTTCAACGCATCGAAGTCTTTCAGCTTAGTAACTCGAATGGGATACAAATGACACGAAAGTGGCTTTGCCCAGTTGGTCTTTTTATTCCGGTAGGCTTGTTCCAAAGCGCAGAGGGCAATTCCATTTTTGTCGAAATTGACATACGCACATTCCTTGCCTTCAACCAGCGGAGTCACGTAGTCGCCATCCTGATCAACCGTGAAAAACCCTTCTTTCTCGATGGCTTTTATTCCCTCTTCTCGCATGAATGGTTTCACGTCTTCGTAAACGTCCTCGAGCTTTTGCAACTCATCCTCTTCCAGTGGTGCTCCACTATCGCCTTCCACACAGCACGCGCCTTTGCAGGCTGTGATGTCGCACAAAAACTTCTTCTCAAAAACCTCTTCCGAGATCAGCGTGTTGTCGATTTGAATCATGCTGCAAAAGTAGAATTTTCAGTGCTTGGAATGGCAGATGGAAGAAGTCGAATTTTGTCAATGGCATTGAAGGTTCTCATGCTTCAACCGAAGCGTGCGAAGGTTGACGGAGAACGCAGAGGTCAAACACAGAGACCACGGAGCGGTTTCGTTTTGATTTCCGGCCTTTCGATACAATCCCGACTCTACGAGTTCGGGATCACTCAAGTGCCTTCAAAACTCTTCATAACAACGATTCTGGTCACTGAGTGATTCGGGCTACTGCACGAATTGTATCGAAGTGACATGTTTTGAAAACCGAATAAGAATGATAGAGTCCTCCCCCGCCTCGTTCCTCGGCACCCCCTCCAAAGGGGGATATAGCGTTGCCCAACTCCAACCGAGTAAAGGACAAAGTTTTCGGTGCTATGACATTTTTGCCAATGAGTTAAAGGTCGCTCGATAACTGTCCCCCTCTGGAGGGGGTGGCCACAGGCCGGGGGAGGACAATCAAAAATTAATCGTAGAAGTAACCTTAATAGCCAGATTGTTTTTGAATTCCGGGTAGGCATGAGCTCCGTGGCGGTAGTAGGCGCCAATTCCAAATCCGGACAGTCCTGAAATGTAGATACTGTTCAGCTCCAGACCCGACTCGAAGAAGCCTTTTTCATAATCTTTCGGCTGATACTCCAGATGCCTTTGGGTCGGTTCCAGACTCCCCATTCCAAGGCTATGCGTAACTGACACTTTTGGTGCTGATTTTTCCAACTGGTAGAGCGGAGTGGAAAACTGGTACCTCAAGTGAAAGTTGAAATACTCACGGGCCTGAAACTCGTTGGGTAACATCGTCTGAAAAGCCATTGGCGTAGAAAATCCAAACTCGCCTTGCCTAAAACTTCCCTTGGCGTTGTGCAAATAGCTCAGCGGCACTTCGCCCCAGGTTTTACCTCCTTCGAGCTGAAAACTCAATCTGCCCAAGGTTCCCGTTTTAAAAGTCTTTTCCACCATGGCGTTGAGTCGCGAGTATTCGAGCTCTCCCTCTGCAAAGCCATCAATTCCCTGGGCAAAGCGAACGTGAAGGACGGGATACTTTGTCCCCATCGAAATCCTGCGGTTCATCGTCTGCATGAATTTTTCCTTGAAGGCAAACCTCAAATTGACTCCCACTTCGGTAACTCTAAAATTGTCCTTGCGAAGCGTTACAAAATCATTTGCCGGCACGGCCCAGCTGTAGTCCCAGAGCACATCGCGCCACTGATGGCTACCAAACAAATTGAACCTGAGATAGCCAAAAGCCCTAGCTTCGGTTTCCACTTTCAGCTCCTCTACCCTGTCGAATCGGTTGGCGTAGAAAAGGTAGAAATCGGACTGATCGAGCAGCGATTTTTCTCGCAGGTAATTCACCCTGCCGCTTTCTTCGATGTCCTTTTTATAGGAGAAGCGCAAAAACGCATCGTGCATTTTGGAGAGTTCAATCCTTGTGTTACCACCGTACTTCCATTCCCTGTCTTTAAACCCGTAAGCTCCGTAGCCGCCAAAAGAAAAATACTCCGAGAGTTTCCAGTTGGTTTGTGCGCCAAGCCCTAGCCGAATCCCCTCGTAGTCATTGAATGCCAAAAGTTTGTTCAGGTCGATGTCAATAAACTTCACAGGAATCTTTCCACTCGCCAGTGCCGAAATAGCTTTCAGCTTGAGGTCAATATTTTCTGCCTTTCCGATGCTGTCGATAACACGGTAGGTTTCCATTTCCTGCATCGAGAGCGTATCTTTTCGATACTCATTCCAAAACTCCTCTGACCGGTCGGCCGACTTCTTGTCCATTTTCACTACCACATGATCGAATCCCCGCTTGTCGAATTCTTCACCAATCCGTATGTTTCGCAAATAAGTCCGGCTTACTCCCAGCCCGCTGTAGCTGCTACCGTCCTCTTCTGTAAACTGCATGAAATTCAACTCCAGAAAAGCATTGAGTTGTACGGGAAACCATTTCTTGTCATCCACAAATTCGTACTGCTGCTTGATTTTGAGGTTAGTTCCCGAAGACGATTCTTCGGCAGGTTCGGCAATCACGTTTTGCAGAGCGTAGCCATTGGTGTTAATGTAGAGTAGACCTTTCATTCCTTTAAAGGTCTTGTTTTTGAAAGGTCTGAAAGAAATCACAAAAACAGAATCGGTTTGCTGATAGGTGGTGTCCTCAATGATGAAGAGGTAGTTTTTGATGGAGTTGTTGGCCAGAGGCCCAAGGTAGTTCTCACCCAGCAGATTCACGTAATTTTCATAAAAAGAAAACGACTGAAGAGCCGTGGAGAAAAAACCAAACTGCGGTGTTTGAAGTCCGCTGATCCTGTTGGCGAGAATTGTTTCAGAGCTTTTGTCAGGCGGTATAAACTTTCGTTCAGTGACACTTTCGGTCATGAAGAGATGCTGTTTTTCAGAAAACTTTATGGCGTTTTGGGTAGAAGTGTCGAGCGTTTCAATCGTGTCCGGATTAGCCAAAATCGCTGAATCGATGTCGAGCGTGATGTAGAACTTGTTGTAGCTGTCGTAAGCAAAAGACTCTCCCTTTTCGGGATTGTTCTTTTCCTTGTTTTCAATTGCCTTTTTGATAATCCGATGGGCGGGATTTTCGCCAGGCAACACCTCTGCTGCCTGCAGTTGAACTACCTGTTGCTCCAGCTCAATTTCAATAAATTTTTGCGATTGATCCACCTCAACCTCTTCAGTGCGATAACCCACAAAAGAAAATCTCACCTTCGTAATCGGCCGGGTTGATTTGAGTTTGAAAGCTCCATCGATATCGGTGTAAGTACCCACCTGCTGCTCGTTGGCCACTACGCTCACAAACGCCAGAGGCTCGCCTGAGTTTGAGTCCACTACTTTTCCATTCAGCTCATGCTGGGCAAAAATGGCAATGTGGCTCATCAGGAGGAAAAAGATCAACGATAGTCTAAAGGGCATTTAGCAAAGGCGTTTTGAAAGTGACGTCTCAAAGATGCCAAAAGTTACAACGCTCGCGGAGCTATCTTTCATACTTTTGTTTCATGGGTTCAAAGTGGCGCGAAATGAGAGGATTTGCACGAAGGCTGACCGCCAGAAAAGTGGCGAATGGTTTGAAAATCCTGAGCTCCTACTACCTCTCTCGCATCACCGGGAAACCAAAGATTTGGGGAATGCCTGTAAGCCTTGCTCTGGAGCCTACTACGGCTTGCAACCTCGGCTGCCCGGAGTGTCCTTCGGGGTTGAAAAAATTTAGTCGCCCCACAGGAAATCTGCAGTGGGAAGTGTTTCAAAAAATTCTTGACGAAACTGCTCCATACCTCACCAACCTGACGTTCTACTTTCAGGGCGAGCCATTTATAAACCCGAAATTTTTGGAACTGGTAAAAACCGCAAGCGATAGAAATATTTTCACCACCACCTCTACCAACGCGCATTTTCTGCACGACAAGCTGGCCCAGAAGACGGTAGAATCGGGACTCGACCGGCTAATAGTTTCCATTGACGGCACCACGCAGGAAGTTTACGAGCAGTACCGCAAAAAGGGATCGCTCGAAAAGGTGCTCGAGGGGACCAAAAATGTGATCGAATGGAAAAAGAAACTGAAGTCAAAAACGCCCGAAGTGGTGTTTCAGTTTTTGGTAGTGAAGCCTAACGAACACCAGATTGAAGAAGTCAAACAGCTGGGCGAGGAAATGGGTGTGGATCAGGTGAAATTTAAAACAGCTCAGGTTTACAGCTACAAAAATGGCAATCCGCTCATTCCCGAAAATGAAAAATACAGCCGCTACAAAAAACTATCAGACGGAACCTACGGAATTAAAAACACGCTTGACAACCACTGCTGGCGGATGTGGCATTCGTGTGTAGTGACCTGGGATGGAAAGGTGGTTCCTTGCTGTTTCGACAAAGATGCGGAGCACGGACTGGGAACTGTTGCTCAAAAAGGTTTCACCGAGGTGTGGAATGGCGATGGCTACAATCAGTTCAGGCGGAAAATCATGAAATCGAGAGGTGAAGTCGACATCTGCCAAAACTGCACTGAGGGGACTAAGGTTTGGGCGTAAGCGGGAGGTCAAAAGCACCAAATTCCAAAAATCAAATTCCAAGTCGCTCGAGCTGCCGCCTAATCCTGTTCAACCGAAAATGGCAACAATCAAACCCTAAGAATCTAAAGGGAGAACCATAATGTCGTCCCTCTGGGACTGTCGATTCATTCTGAAATTACTCTGTGAGCTCTGTGAAACCTCCCTTACTCTGTGAGAAAAACGTAGCTGCACGCTTTGCGACTTACGCGCCTTTTGCGAGGAACATACCGTAGCAGGGTGTTCTGCTACTCAGCGCGGAATAGAACCACAATAGACACAGTAGAGAAATATTTCATCTCCTCACCAATACTCTCAACTGATTATAAGCTGAGCTCCAACCTCCATCTTCCCAAGGCACATAGGATTTTAGAGTTCTATGTGCCTTAGGTTTACCTATTGTGCCTACTTTGTTTATTTACCGTAGCTGCTCGCTTTGGCTTTACAAAACCGAGGATTGAAACATGAAGGCTCATTAAGAATTGAAGGAACATTGAGACCTCACTTAATGCACGCTTCATGAAAAACCTTAATTTCTTAATGTCAAATCACCGTAGCTGCGCGCTATTCGTAATTCCTAATTCGTCAATCGTAATTGCAACCATTCGTAATACCCCGAAAGAAACATGAGTTGCCATTCATTAATCTTTTAAACTTTTATCTTCGCTGCCCTCATGACAGAAGAATCGGAAATCTCCAAGAAACTTAACTGGAAGCGAATCATCGTTCCGGTTTTGCTGGGGTTGGCAGCAGCAACCTATTTGCTGGTTTCCAACCTCAACGAGACGAAGTTTGTCATTGCCGAAGATGGCCTCGGCCAATATGAATGGGTAGACGCTAATCAAAATGGCGTTGTGGACTCCAACGACCCTGAAGACTTTCAAAAATCTGAAGACGGAAAGTACCTCAAGCAAACAGCGAAAGATCTGCTGATGAAATTTCAGTGGACCTGGATGTCGACCGTCTGGCTGGCAGTAGCTTTGCTCATGGTGGCGCTCCGCGACCTGGGCTACATTTTTCGGCTGCGGCTGCTCACAGAAGGAAAAATTGGCTGGCGGGCAGGCTTCGATTCGATCATGCTCTGGGAGTTTTCATCTGCCCTTACTCCCTCTGTTGTGGGTGGCTCAGGCATCGCCATTTTTATTCTCAACAGAGAAGGCATAAACCTCGGAAAAAGCACGGCCACGGTTTTCATCACTTCCATGATGGACGAACTCTTCTACATCATCATGGTGCCCCTCGTCTTTCTCATTGTCGGCACTGACGCCCTCTTTCCAGAGGTTTGGGCCGGCTCCGATTTCCTCGGAACCAATTCTGTCCAAACACTCTTTTTCATCGGCTATGGATTCATCATGTTTCTCACACTGCTGATCACACTTTCAATCTTTAAATTCCCTCACCAGTTTAAGAGAATCCTGATGCGCATTTTCACCATGCGCTTGCTGAAAAGATGGCTTCGAAACGTGGTTAAGCTCGGTGACGAGATCATTGTTTCATCGGTCGAGTTTAAAGGAAAGCCACTGAAATTCTGGGTGAAGCCATTCGCTGCCACGCTGCTGAGCTGGACGGCACGGTTTTTCACTTTGAACTTCATCATGCTCTCGTTTGTCTATTCGATCGATCACTTGCTGGTTTATGGTCGCCAGCTCGTGATGTGGGTGATCATGCTCATCAGTCCAACACCGGGAAGTAGCGGTGTTGCCGAAATAGCGCTCGACAGCTTTTTCAAAGACATGATTCCCGTGGCGCTCATCCCGGTGATTGCCATCATTTGGCGATTGCTTACTTACTTCCCCTACTTGTTTGTGGGAGCTGTGATTTTGCCACGCTGGCTCAAGCGAACAGGCAGGCAAGGCAGAATCAGATCGTGGCGGAGGAAAGGCCGCCTGAAACTTTAATTCATTGGCAGTGCAAGCCATTTTGTTAACTTGCGCTGCTCGTTTTTAGAACTCAAAAATCAACCACTGAAATATGAAATTCGGTACAAAAGCAATCCATGCCGGTGTTGAGCCGGAAGAAGGAACTGGCGCCATCATGACGCCCATTTATCAAACGTCAACCTACGTTCAAGAAAGTGTTGGAAACCACAAAGGATACGAGTATTCCAGAACGGGTAACCCAACGAGAACAGCTTTGCAAGAAAGTTTGGCTGCGCTGGAAAACGGAAAACACGGAGCTGTGTTTGGCAGCGGACTTGGAGCGATTGACGCAGTTATGAAAATGTTCCGCCCCGGTGACGAAATCATCAGCGGTAACGACCTCTACGGTGGAACGTACCGAATTTTCAAAACCATCTTTGAGCCGTTTGGAATTAAATTTCACTTCACTGAAATGAACGACCCGAGCAAGGTTGAAAAGTTGGTGAATGAAAAGACAAAAATGATTTGGACGGAAACGCCAACCAACCCGATGATGAAAATCATCGACATTGAAGCAATGGCGAAAATTGCCAAAAAGCACAATGTACTCCTTGGTGTTGACAATACTTTTGCTACTCCTTACCTCCAGCAACCACTCGACCTGGGCGCTGATCTGGTGATGCACTCAGTGACAAAATACCTCGGTGGTCACAGCGATGTTGTAATGGGAGCAGTAATTACAAACAGCGATGAAATTCAAAGCGAAATGATGCGCATTGTAAACAGCTCTGGTGCTGTTGCCGGACCAATGGATTGCTTCCTCGTGCTTCGCGGTGTAAAAACACTTCACCTACGCATGAAAGCTCACTGCGAAAATGCAGCAGCCTGCGCTCAACACTTGAAAAATCATCCAAAAGTGGACAAAGTTTACTGGCCAGGATTTGTGGATCATCCGAACCACGATGTTGCCAAAAAGCAAATGAAAGACTTTGGTGGAATGATTTCGATTACTCTCAAAGACGATAGCCTGAAAGCCGCCATGGATTTGGTGACGAAATTCAAGGTCTTCACACTGGCTGAATCTCTCGGTGGAGTAGAATCATTGGTGAGTCATCCTGCAACCATGACACACGCTGCCATTCCTCAAGAGGAGCGAGTGAAAAGTGGTGTGAGCGATTCACTCATCCGTCTCAGTGTTGGTGTTGAAGATGTAGATGACCTTATTGCTGATCTCGATCAGGCACTTCAATAAAAAGAACCATGAAAGAAGAAAAGATTGCCGTTATAGGTGCCGGCCTGGTGGGAAGCCTCCAGGCCGTGTACCTGGCTAAAAAAGGTTTTCAGGTAGAACTGATAGAGCGCAGGCCCGACATGCGTAAGGCAGAACTTTCTGCCGGTAGATCAATCAACCTGGCACTTTCCGACCGGGGCTGGAAAGCACTCGAAGGCGTGGGTATCGACAAGGATATTCGCAAACTCGCCATCCCGATGAAGGGGCGAATGATGCACGACCTCAGCGGCAATCTTACCTTTCAACCTTACGGAAAAGAAGGCCAGGCGATCTACTCCGTTTCTCGTGGAGGACTCAACCAAAAGCTACTTGAACTGGCAGATGAGTTCGATAATGTGAACACGTCTTTCAATATGAAGTGTCTCGACCTCGATCTGAAGTCAAACACACTGACTTTTGAGAATGAAGAAACGGGAAAGGAAGAGCAACACTCTTTCGACCGAATTTTCGGAACTGACGGAGCTTTCTCGGCCATTAGGCAGCGAATGCAAAAAACCGATCGGTTCAACTTCTCGCAATTTTATCTGACGCACGGCTACAAGGAGTTGACCATCCCACCCACGGAAGACGGTAAGCATCGTATCGAAACCGAGGCGCTGCACATTTGGCCGCGCGGTGAGTTTATGCTCATTGCCTTGCCTAACCTGGACGGAAGTTTTACCTGCACGTTGTTTTTCCCTTTTGAAGGCGAAACTTCTTTCGAGTCGATTAAGACCGAAGCCGATGTAAAGAAGTTCTTTGCCGAAACGTTCCCCGATGCAATGGAACACATGCCTACGCTGGTTGAAGACTACTTCGAAAACCCGACTTCATCGCTGGTGACCATCCGTTGCAATCCGTGGTATCACGAAGACAAGGTGTTGCTCATGGGAGATGCTTCTCACGCCATTGTACCTTTTTACGGACAGGGAATGAACAGTGGATTTGAAGACTGCACGGTGTTCAACAACATTTTTGAAAGACACGATGGCGATTGGGAAGACACGTTCAAGAGATTTTCAGAAAAAAGAGTTCCAGAAACAAATGCGATCGCAGAGCTGGCTTTCCGCAACTTCATCGAGATGCGCGACAAAACAGCCGATGAGCAGTTTTTGCTCCAAAAGAAGATCGAACGCAGATTCTCTGAAAAGCACCCTGACAAGTGGCTTCCACTTTACAGCCAGGTTACTTTCAGCCACATCCCTTACGATGAAGCCCTCCGTGCCGGAGACCGCCAGGACGAGATCATGAAAGAAGTCATGGACCGCCCGGATATTGAGGAAGTTTGGGACAGTGAGGAAGTCGAAAAAGCAATTCTCGAGCGTATCGATTAATTGATACTGGAAGGTCCAGAAAACTAAACCGCTGATTTTACGTTTCAAATGGCATGAAACAGTTCATCACTTCGGTACTTTTCATCCTCATTGTGGGAGTTGTTCTTGCTCAATCGGGCAGGCAGTTTCGCCCGCTTTATCTTGTTAATGGCAACACCCACAAGAACAGTGGCTGGCACGTTTCAGGCGGAATCACATATTCTCCGTCATTTCCATTTTCAAAAAATTACAACAACACCGCCAACCCCGATACGTCTTTCAGTGGAGAACTTTCCAAAACAGGACGCATCGGGCTTTACCTGGAAGGAGGTCGCCAGCATGTTTTCGAAAACATGGCTTTTCTCGATTACATCGACTACGGCCTGGCTTTTAAAATGCTGCGAGGAAAAGAAGAGTTTACCGGTCAGGCGATGAATGCCGAGACCAACTCAATGCTCTACAACTTTGAGCAGGAGAGTACGTTTAGCGAGAGCTTTCTTTCTGTTTACGCCAATTTCAACGACATCTGGCAAATCGGTGACTACAAGTTTATCGTGAACAGCCTCGGTGTAAATGCCGACTACAGAATTCTGCAAAACAATACCGTTGAGGGAAATGCTCAGGGAATGCCAATGCGAACGGCAGACGCCTTTCAGGTGCAACTGCATTACAAGTTTGGCTTCGGTTTTAAGGTTGAAGACAATCTCTTGATCATTCCTTCTATCGAAACTCCGATCATGAATGTTCTGCCTTTTGAAAGTGGAGCTTCAACGCTGCCGTATTTCAACTCCAGATTTCGTCCATGGATTTTCAGCATTCGCTTTATGTGGATGAGCAAAATCCCACCGAGAGATTGTGTGGGAGCTCCTGACGGAAAACGCGGAGACCAGCTCTTCGATAAGAAGATGAGAAAACGCTACAGTCGCTAGGCGTCCTGACAAAGTTCAACCAAAACTCCGTTGGATGATTTTGGATGCAGAAACGCAATGATTTTGCCATCTGCTCCGGGCTTTGGCTTTTCGTGAATCATTCTGTATCCCTTCGCCATCAATCGATCGATCTCTGCCTGAATGTCGTCTACAGCAAAGGCAATGTGGTGCAATCCTTCGCCTCTTTTTTCAATAAACTTGGCAATGGCGCTGTCTTCGGAAGTGGCCTGGAGCAATTCGATTTTACTCTCTCCAGAGTGGAAAAACGAAGTGATAACAGATTCGCTTTCGACCTCTTCAGATTTGTAGGGCGCTTCGCCCAAAAGGTCTTCAAAAATTTGATTGGATGCTTCGAGGTCTTTTACTGCAATACCGAGGTGTTCGATTTTTTTCATACCGCAAAAATAGGGACAAGAAAAGAAATGTAGCAATTACCGCTTGGCAACCGTTTCGGCCAGCTGGCAACCAAAGTTGACGTAGTACTTTCCGCGAGGCACGTCTTTCACAAAGACCTCATCATCAAAACCGTACGTGATCAACTCACCGTACTCACTGTAAATTTCGAAGAAGGTCTTGCCTGAGAATTCGATTACGTCAACGACTCTTTTGCGCTTAATTTCTACCGGACTTGACTGCTGGCTGTTGACACTGACAACATCGAAGAAGTGTGTTCCGCGGTGATCCCTTTGCTTGAGTCTAACTTTGTTTTCTCCAAAATGCATGGGAACGGTAAAAGAGTATTTGTTTTTGCGACCATTGCCGGATCCTGGCACTTTTCCTACCACCACCCATTTGTTCCATCGAAACTGCTCGATGATGAATGGGATGTTTCCGGTCTCGTTTTCTGTTTCCCAGGTAAGCTTTCCTTCCGATCCCAGCCTGACATTCAACAGTTTAGTTTGGGCCCGTGGGAGAATAGCCTCCTCATTAATCACTTCAGCAGTGCACTCTGGTTTGCATCTTAACTCAACAACAACAGGCTCTCCGACTTCCAGACCAAATGCTTTGAAATCGATTGCAAATGCACTTGAGTTCACTTCGTCCGTGGTGATTTCGCCATTCACTCTTACCTCAAAGACGCTAAAGCCAACTCCACTTGAAGCAACAGGGTTTTTTACATAAAGAACTTCACCCTGATAGATCCCGCGAAAGACTGTAGATTCCGTCTGAGCTTGTGGTGCTGCAGCAGAGCAAACAAAAAGAAAAATCAGTAACCGTTTTATCATACTTCTTCTCCTTCAACAGGTTTTTGCCTGATTAACTCAATAGTGTTGACTGCTTCCATGAGCAATTCGATATCGCTTTTTGTGTACTCACCGATAGGATCTGTTCTCAAAAGGTAGCGTTCACCACCCAAAAGCAATGAAGCCGCAAAGTGAAAATAGTAGGCTTCTCCAGTAGGGAGCACAGCCTGGTAAAACAGTTGGTCTTCACCACACTCGAGAAACTTGTATGAAAAGAGTTGGTCGGAATTCAAGTCAGACTTCATCTGTCGAATAGTCAAATCGTCTTGCGATAGAGAAAAATGCATGCGTTCTCCCAGAATCACCTCAACCTGGCCAAAGCTACTGTTGTATTGAATTTCGGGCGCCTGATCCCCGATCATTTCCTCTGGAAGCTTCATCTTTAAGGGAAGACCGAAATCGGCAAACTCAAAGTGTTGTTTTGTTAGCGGGCCTTGCATGTTGTCTCCAAATTCTTCTCTGGCATCACTGGAACATCCTGTAAGAACAATGCAAATTGCTGCTGATATCGTTAGTATCCATTTCATAACCTGGCGTTTTTCACAGACTTAAATACGATAATGAGGTCAAATGGTTTGGCCGATCGAAATTCTATATTTGCAGCATGGACTTGAATCTAGAAGGAAAAACAGCAGTGGTGTGCGGAAGCACCCAGGGAATTGGATGGGCTACAGCTTGCGAGCTGGCCGAAATGGGAGCAACTATCTTACTGGTTGCCAGAAGTGAAGAGAAGCTCAAGCAGAAGGTTGAAGAGCTAAAGTCAATCAGTGCCAGAAGCCACGGTTATCTGGCTGCAGACTTCAACGAGCCAGACGTTTTGCGTCAAAAAATTAATGACTGGGCAAAAGAGAATACAGCCAACATTTTGGTAAACAACACCGGTGGACCTCCGGCCGGGCTAGCCATAGAAGCAGATGTTCAGGAGTATCTCACAGCATTCAGTCAGCACCTGATCTGCAATCAAATTCTCGCCACAGAACTAGTGGAAGGCATGAAAAAATCTGGCTATGGTAGAATTGTAAATGTGATTTCAACTTCCGTAAAACAGCCTTTGCCAAACCTCGGTGTTTCAAATACTGTTCGCGGAGCAGTTGCCAATTGGTCTAAGACCCTGGCTAACGAACTCGGGCAATTCAATATTACTGTCAACAACGTGCTCCCAGGAGCTACCGCCACTTCGAGATTGGACGGCATTGTGGCCAACAAGATGAAAAAGACCGGGAAATCTGAAGAAGAGGTAAGAAAACAAATGGCATCAGCCTCTCCGATGAAACGCGTTGCTCAACCCGAAGAAGTGGCCAATGCCATTTCGTTTTTGGCTTCGCCAGCTGCCAGCTACATCAACGGAATCAACATTCCAGTTGATGGTGGACGAACAGGCTGCCTATAGTTTTCTATCGCTGAGAAAATCGAATCGGAATTCTGAACACGACCCGAACCGGCTTGCCGTCTTTAGTAGTTCCAGGCTCGAGCTTTGGAAGCGACTGAATAACTCTGAGTGCTGCATTGTTTAGCTTTTCAGAATCAGACTCAATAACTTTAACGTCCTCCACATCACCTGTTTCACTTACTATAAAGGACACATAAACGGTGCCTCCTTCGCGAGGTGCCGAAGATGGGTAGATGGCGTTGCGCCCAATAAATTTCAGGATTTTACCTTCAGTGCATTCAAGCAAGTTGGCACTCCCCTGGCAAGATTTGTAGTGCGGCTTGTTGTAGACTTCAGCCGCTGTCATGGTGGTGGATTTGGTAATTGTGAAGCTTTCCTCTTCACAATCTAAACAATCGCCTTCGCCATCACCTATTGGGACATCAAGGAGGTCTAATTCAAGCGGCTTTTCATCTTTCTCGAGTTTTGAGTCTTTAATAATCTCTTCTACGAGATTGATGTTGGTCGCGGAAGGATTCGCTTTCGGTTGCTGAACCTTGGGCTTCTCGGGGATAAAAACTGGAGGTTGTTCTTCCAGTTCTATTGTTTCGAACTCATCCCAATGATGAGCAGTTAATTCGCTTCTATTGTAATTCGTCCATTCAAAAGCGGCCAGGCTAAGTGCCAGGGCGCTGATCAGACCGAGTTGAAAAAGCGTAAACCGCTTTCTCTCTAAATTGGATTTGTTGGATTTTACTTTTTTCATAGCTCTTGGGATTTTTATTTAACAATGCAGAAATCTTACCCACATTGCCTAAACCCTCATGAAAGAGCCACAAGAAAAAGCGAAAAATTACGTGTCTATATCACTTTAAGAATCCAATAGTTTGAATCCTTTACCATGAACGTTTAGGATTTCCACCTTTTCATCGTTTTTGAGATGCTTGCGCAACTTGGCGATATAAACATCCATACTTCTTCCGTTGAAATAGTTGTCGTCCCCCCAAATAGAGTTGAGCGCATAACTCCTCTCCATGATGTCGTTCTTGTGCTTTACCAACAAGTAGAGCAGTTCGTTTTCTTTCGTTGTCAATTTCCACTCTTCTCCATTTAGTGTAAGGCGTTGCTTGTTGTAATCAAAATCGTAATCGCCTACTTTAAACTCGTGGGGTTCGTCACCCTTTTCGGGCAAGGCAGCAGATCTTCTCAAAATTGCATTCACCCTCACCAGCAATTCCTCCATGCTAAAAGGCTTGGTCATGTAGTCGTCTGCACCAGAGCTGAAGCCTTTTAGAGTATCCTCCTTCATCGACTTTGCAGTGAGAAACAGAATCGGGACATGACGATTGATCTCACGGATTTCTTTAGCCAGAGTGAAACCGTCTTTCTTGGGCATCATCACATCGAGAATCACGAAGTCGTAACTCCCTTTCTTAAATTCTTTCAATCCTTCGTTTCCATCGGTCGCCAGGGATGTTTCAAACTCCTTTGCTGTTAAATATTCTGATAGAAGCGTTCCGAGATTCGGATCGTCTTCAACTAATAAGATGCTAGTGCTATTCTTCATGATTTGCCGGTAAATAGATGTTAAACGTACTGCCTTTATTCAATTCGCTTTCTACCCAAATTTCTCCGTGATGCTTTTCAACGATCACTTTCACGTAGCTCAGGCCAAGGCCAAAGCCCTTCACATCGTGAATATCTCCGGTGGGCACCCGGTACAATTTATCAAATATTTTCTTTTGGTTTTCTTTGCTAATACCGATACCCCTATCAGTAAAACTAATTAAAACTCCCTTTTGATAGTCGGCAGTGGTCACTTGCACAACCGGACTTTCAGGAGAGTATTTTATGGCATTGTCGAGCATGTTGTAGATCACGTTGGTCAGGTGAATGCGATCTCCCATAATTACCGGATTCACCGCAGCCAGGTCTGATTTTATCGAACCGCCTTTTTTGTTTACCTGGATGGCAATGTTTTTAATCACGTTTTGAGCCAGTTCGTGCAAGTTAATCCGCTCGACATTTAAATCCATTTCTCCTCGGTCGAGGATTGCAGATCTGAGCACGTTTTCCACTAAAACTCCCAACCTTTTGTTTTCATCGCTAATCATGCGGATGAAATTCTTCATGCGCTTCTCACTGCTCCGCATCACCGGATCGCTTAGTGCCTCGCAGGCTAGCGAAATAGTGCTAATTGGAGTTTTCAGCTCGTGGGTCATGTTGTTGATAAAATCGTTCTTGATTTCACTGATCTTCTTCTGCCTGAAAATGGTTGTGATCGTGTATGAAAAAGCAAACATGATGGCCAAAATGAGCAGAGCAGAAATTGCAAGCATCAACCACATGGTCTGTAGCAAATACCTCTTTTGATGCGGAAAGTGGACTTTAAGAAAATACGGAGTTGTTTCAAATTCCCAGGGGAAAAGCTGCACTCTAAAGGGGCTCTCCGCCAGTTGGGGTGCAAAATTATGGGCAGACTCTGGCACCATCTCCGGAGTGTTGTCAGCGTCAAAAACTCCAAATTTGAATTTTGCTGAGACCCCTTTATCTCTAAGCTCCTCCCGAAGCAACGAATCGACATGATTGTAATCTATTCGATCTTCGATGCTGGGCAAAATATCCAGCGAAGCGTCTCCACTTAAAACGTCCTCAAGAAGTCCGCTTTGCTCTAAAATATCACTTTGCCTGAGTCCGTATTCGCCCCACTGTTCGTAAAGTAGCGAATCCTGCACTCGCTTCAGATCTTCTTTTCCGTTGGCAGTGCTTTGGAGAGAATCCAACACCTCATCCGAGTCCAGTGTAATTTCATACTCACGGCTGTCGGCAGGCAATTCGCCTTCAAACTCGTAGCGCAAACTCTTGCCCGGTGCGCTGTTTCTCAGCATCATCCGAAGTCGCTGCTTCTTACTTGCGCCATTCTCGTAGTAAAAATTACGCTCCAGGCGCTGCTCAACCTTTTCCAAAGCCACATTCACTTTGTAGCGAAACTCATTTTCGCGAAGCAAAATGGAATTATTGATCCAGTACACCTGAATAGCGATTAGCCCAATGAAGGCTAACGTGATAAGTACTATAAGAATTCGGATATACTTCTGATTCATCTCGTGGTGATATGAACGTCCTGAATTAGATTTTATGACCCCGTTCTTTTAAGGTCGGGCAACAGGTGTTTTTCGCGATGACCAAATGTATCGCTTTGCCTTGTCACACGGGCAATTGCTTAACTATTTTTAACATGCGTTAACCCCCATTTAACACCTACAAAGAAAGACTGTCATACATTTGTTTTGAGTTAGTTAGTGAGGTCGATCTAAACGTAGATTATCTCATGATTTTAGGTTTATGAGGTCTTTCATCTAAGACAATTACGGTTTTATGTTGGATTACCTATTTCGAAACAACGGGAAGAAGGCGCTCAGTGGAGTGCCTTTTTCTATTTAAAGACATTGATGTTCAATTGAAGTGAGGACAAAAAAAAGAGCCAAAACCATTGTTTTGACTCTTACTTACTATTTAGATAACCTTTGAACCACATAATCAGTGGTTGATATTTGAGCCATGATGGCCCATTGCTAATGCAAATTTTAGCTTAAAAGCGAAATAGGATACAGCAATAAGTTCAAAGATAAGGGATTAAGTCATTCCACAATCCTCTGCAGTCGGGCATTTTGTAGCTTGTAGCAATTCTTTTGCAGATGGTGTAATATCCAGATTATTTGGCAAGCACTTCATTCTTACATTTGTCGTCTCTATTGCTTTGAAAACTTTAGGGTAAACGCTACCTTTGCGCTCCTTTAAAAATCAAGTATCTCCTGAAGATGGAAAATGCTGTAAAAATTCTTGCCGGATCTGCCTCGAATTACCTGGCAGAGCAAATCGCAAAAGCCTATGGCACAGAGCTAGGCCAAGTCAACTTGCAGCAATTCAGTGATGGTGAGATTCAGGTTTCGATTGAGGAAACCGTTCGCGGGAAAGATGTGATCATCGTACAGTCAACTTTTCCTCCATCTGATAACATAATGGAATTGCTTCTGATGGTAGATGCAGCTAAAAGAGCTTCTGCCAAAAGAATTATTGCTGTACTTCCTTATTTCGGCTATGCCCGTCAGGACAGAAAAGACAGGCCACGTGTGGCGATTGGGGCTAAACTAGTTGCCAATTTGCTCACCGCAGCAGGAGTAGACAGGATCGTGACGATGGATCTTCACGCGGATCAAATTCAGGGCTTCTTTGAAGTGCCAGTTGATCACTTGTTTGCTTCGACCATTTTCCTTCCATACCTCGAGTCGCTCGATTTGCCGAATTTGGTGATGGCTACTCCAGACACCGGAGGAACAAAAAGGGCAAACGCATACGCGAAATACCTCAGCGTAGATCTGGCGATTTGCTACAAGCAAAGAAAGGTTGCCAACGAAGTGGCAAACATGACCGTGATCGGTGATGTGGAAGGTAGAGATGTGGTGCTGGTAGACGACATTGTCGACACGGCCGGAACTTTGACCAAAGCCGCGGCAATGATGAAAGAACACGGTGCCAACTCGGTGAGAGCTATTTGTACTCACCCTGTTTTGAGCGGCCCGGCTTACGAAAGAATTCAGGACTCGGAGCTAACCGACCTGATTGTAACCAACAGCATTCCTCTAAAAGAAGGAAAACCTAAAGACAAAATTACTGTGCTCAGTGTCTCGGATTTGTTTGCCAGAGTGCTTACCAGCCTGAGAACCAACGAGAGCATCAGTTCACACTTTGTAATATCATAAATCAATCATAAACAAATGAAAAAAGTATCATTGAGCGGCTCTCAGCGAGAGGGCGTAGGGAAAAAAGATGCTAGAAAACTGAGACGCGAAGGGCGTGTGCCTGGAGTGCTTTACGGAGGTAAAGAACAGTTGAGCTTCCACGTTGCGGAAACCGACCTGGAAAAACTGATCTACAATCCGGACACGCACCAAATTGCTCTCGGAATTGACGGCACGGATTACGGTTGCGTAATTCAGGATATCCAATATCACCCAGTGACAGACAAGCCACTTCACGTGGACATGCTCGAACTGTTTGACGACAAAGAAGTGACTGTAAAACTTCCAGTTCGCACCAAAGGAACTTCTATCGGTGTGAAAAATGGTGGTCGCCAGTTGATGAACTTCCGTAAACTTACTGTTCGCGGATTGCCTAAAGATCTTCCAGACTTGATCGAAGTAGATGTTACCAAAATGAGAATTGGTGACTACTACCGTGTGGAAGACATCGACCTCGACAAAGCGAGAGCACTTCACTCTCCAGAGTCTGTAGTAGTAGCCGTTAAACGTACTCGTCTTTCTGTTGATGATGAACTCGCAATGGAAGAGGATGAAGAAGAAGGCGAAGAAGGAGAAGAGGGTGAAGGCGAAGAAGGCGCCGAAGCATCTGCTGAAGGTGGTGAAGGATCATCTGAAGGAGGTGAAGAAGGCGGAGATTCTAAAGAATAAGCTTTTCACTCAATGAAATACCTGATTGCAGGGTTGGGAAATGTCGGTGCGAAATACGACAACACCCGCCACAATATAGGATTTGATGTATTGGACGCTCTTGCCGGGGCGTCCAATACTTCTTTTAGCCCCGACCGTCACGCGGATGTGTGCACGGTTAAACACAAGGGGCGAACACTGGTTTTGATCAAGCCGACCACATTCATGAACCTGAGCGGAAAGGCTGTCAGCTACTGGATGCAAAAGGAAAAAATACCTCTCGACAGGTTATTGGTGATCACCGATGACATTGCTCTGCCAACCGGAAAGCTCCGACTCAGAGGAAAAGGCTCTGACGGAGGCCACAACGGACTCAAACACATTCAGGAAACGCTTGGAACCAACAAATGGGCAAGACTGAGATTTGGAGTTGGAAATGAGTTTCCAAAAGGACATCAAATTGACTACGTTCTCGGGCAGTGGGACACTGATCAGGAAAAGATCATTCAGGAAAAAATCAAATTAGCTGAGGAAATGATTTTGGGCTTTGCGACTATCGGACTTCAACGAACGATGTCCGAGTTCAACAACAAGTAAAAGTTTACATCGCCTTTTTGCGACTCACCTCTACTTTTCCAATCTTAAACATCCAACCTCTGGAGCCATCTCCCTCCTGCTCTTCGGCTACATCAATTTTCACAACTTCGTTGGACTGATTGTTAATCAGGTTTACAGCTTTCTGCACAAGCTCACCTTTCAGATTATCTGAATTGAAATTCACGCCCGAAACCTGTTCTGCCTTTTGTGTAGCGAGAGAAGCCAGGGTCATAAATTGATCTGCTTTAGGGCTTGAGTCGGCACCTTTGGACTCAACTTTCTGAGGTGATTCAGCTGGTCTGGCAATATCAGCAACGGCAATTGCTGCATCAGACAAATTCAACTTCTGACGGTTCATCTTTTGAAGTTTGATCCGATTGACTTTTTCATTCGCCTTTGACTCCCCTCGAGATTTGTCTTCTTCCTCATTCTCCGAAATGTTGGCGTAATGAATATGGTCCTGTTGAGGCTTAACGTCATCATGAACGTTCTCAAGTGTTTTGCTTTCAAAAGTGTTTTTGTCCTCTTGAGATTCATTAACCATTTCTGAGCTTGCATCTCTCTCAATTGGTGAAACACCATTGCGATCGGCAAAAGATCCGGTTTCGACATCGCTCTTGAAAAGCACAGGCGAAAGCAAGAATGCAAAAAGCGCAACTGCGGCTACTGCTGCGGCAGATCGCCAAAACATTCCGACAACAGGCACTTTCTTCTTGAGAGAATTCTTATTGAAAAAGCGAACTGAAGTATCTGGTGTCAGCTTCGAAACTGTCATCAACGCCAGTTCTCGCTCGCGGTTCTCCTTTTGAAGGACCGACTGAAGCTCTGAATGCTCCTTTTCCGAAAGGCTTCCTTCAACGGCTGCGGCCATCCTAAGATCGAGCTCACTCGGCTCGTGCTGACGGAGGCTGGCTTTGTCGGAAAAGCTCAATTCGTCTTCTACCCTCAGCTTAGAAAGCGAGAACAATTCCCATTCTTTAAAAAGTGTTGGGTTATTTTCCAATTCAAGTGTGAGCTCAGCAGCTTCCTCATCGGTGAGATCACCCTCGAGCTTTTTGGCAAAGAGCTCATCGATGCGGCTCATTTCACCTGCTTCGGATTTCTTAAGAGAAAGCTTTCCACCGAAGCCAACCTCATCTGAACCTGGAATCACGGGGACTTCCCCTCTCATCATTTCGAGCTCCTGCTGCAGGTCGGGATGGTTATCAACAAACAACAACAGCTCGGCAACCTCTGTAGCGTTCAGCTTACCTTCGAGGTAGTCGAGGAAAAATATTTCGTAGTTGTTTCTGTTGATTTTCATATTACGTAATCTATACTCACCAAATATTCTTTCAGCGCCACTCTGGCTCTGTAGATGTACACTTTCACTTGTGATTCGTTCAAGTTGGTGATTTCGCCAATTTCCTGATACGAATACCCTTCGTAGTCTCTTAACAACACCACTGACTTTTGAATATCCGACAACTTGTCGAGCGCCTCGTGCAGGATCTCGTTCAGGTCAGAATAACTGTTTTCAGCGTGTGTCAATCCGCGGTGATCCGATTCGTAAGTGTCTCTTCTTTTCTCTTTTCGAATCTGATCGATCATTGTGTGGTACCCGGTTGAAAAAAGGTAAGATTTCGACTTTGCAAAATCAACCTCATCCACCTTTTGCCACAGCTTGGCGAACGACTCCTGCACCACATCGCGTGCCTTCTCCGAATCTCTCGTATGCTTCAAAATGAAGCGATAGAGCCCATCGGAAAAATCATCAACACACTGGTTGTATTCGGAGACGTTCATCTTGAAATTTTGGCTTTTGAGAGTATGACGCCTGTGAGTTTTGATTTGTTACAGGAGGGATCATAATATTTTTCCGTATCTATTGTAATGAAAAGCCAAGAAGGAAAATAACAATAAGGAAAAGGGAACTAACTTTGATGAAATATATTCAGGTACAATCAACATACCAACCATGCACAAGAGTATTGGTAAAGTCAGAGATAATCCTAAGAAGATATCATTCTTCCATTTCCGCTTAATTCCCTCTGAAAGGCTACGCTGTAATATGAATAATAGCCACATTAAGAGTGCATAAGCAAAACCGGTACATCCAATCACAAAGTACGCGAACAACAGCACCATTGTCAGATGATCCCAGATGTCCCAATTTGAAAACAAACCGTCCATAACCGAAAGTAATTAGGTGATTGAATGTACTTAAATCTAAATAAAAACCTCACCTCATCCTTTCGGGGAATAAAAATCCTTTTTAAGAACAAGTTGAGTTCTTCAAACAAATTTTCAATCCCCGATTAAAAGTAGCTAAAAGTTGGGTTTGGAAATTAAAAGATGAAGTCAATTTTTCAATTATGAATGGCTTGCAGCTACGGGATTGGTCACGAAGGCTCTAAGACGCTAAGCTCCTCAAAGTGCGGATCAAGACGGCTCCTTTGTGCCTTTGAGACTTGGTGGCAAACTTTCCAGCGTTGCGTAGAAAAAGTTCGACCCCATCCGGGGTCGGTAAAAACAAAGACAAACACTTCTTACTACAAATATTCGAACCCGCTGGGTTCGCTGTTAAGACCGCCCAGAATAAGAGACACTGCGAAATCACCAAAATCCGAAGCAAAAAAGAGAACCCCGACCTCGCTCTCACTCTCAAACTCACACTGAATTAAAAAAGCCCTCGCGAAAATTCACGAGGGCCTTAGTCTAACCATTAACCTGTATTGTAATCTACAATCTCTCTTCTTATTTCGAAGAGACCTTAACCATTTGAGTTTTTAGTTCCTGAATTTCCTGAAGCTTGCGCAGATATGCAGAGATATTTCCTTTTTGCATCAATTTAACTGCTTGCTTCTTTACGTTCTGATATTGTCTTTTCAATTCGTTTTTCATGGCTTCAAATTTTTTGGAGGTTCAAATATTTTCCTCCACGAACGCAAGCAGTGTGCCAAAACCGAAAAACAGGTTTCTTAAAGAATGTGAATCAGAACTCTTTCAACTGATTACCAGTAAGTTTTTGTGGGTGACAAAAAAATCAGCTTTCGTAGAAATGCATCTCTCGAACGTACTTTTCGACAGGGTTAGTGAGCAAGTACCTCACATCTTTGCCGTCTTTGATCGCCTTTCGAATGTAGCTGGCAGAAACTTTCATGACAGGACCGTCTATGAGGTGCACCTTGGGATGGTCGTGAAATTCGGTGCGCTTCACCTCTACTCCTTCCCACTGTTCTTCGGCTGTGGGAACGCGCGGGTAAACGTAAATGTCATGGCGCTCTAAAATCTGCTCGTGGTTGCGCCACTTGTGGAGCGTTCGCAAATTGTCTTCTCCCATGATCAGGGAAAATGTGTAATCAGGATGCTTCTCTTCCAGGTGCGTAAGCGTGTTCATTGTGTAGGATGGCTTGGTCAGCTCAAACTCAATGTTACTGGCGCGCAGATTGTCGTTGTCTTCAACTGCAATTCTCACAAGCTCCAATCTGTGGTGATCGGCCAACAGCGTAGACTTTTGTTTCAATGGATTTTGCGGGGAAACCACCAGCCAAACCTGGTCGAGATCGGTGAAATCGGCCATGAAGTTGGCTATGATCAGGTGCCCAACATGAACCGGGTTAAAAGTGCCGAAGTAAAGTCCGATGCGTTTCTTCATTCGTCCAGAAATTCCTTCACCGTTTCCTCTGCGCGTTTCAGCGTTTCGGTGAGTTCGTCATTGAGCAAAATATAATCGAACCGATCGGCAAATTGCATTTCAGAAGCTGCTTTGCTCATCCTGCGTTTCACACTTTCTTCATTTTCAGTATCGCGGTCGAGCAGTCGGCTTTCGAGAACTCCAAGCGATGGTGGCTCCACAAAAATGGCCAGGGCGCGATCGCCAAAAGTTCTTTTGAGGTTCACACCGCCTTGCACGTCTACGTCAAAAATAACGTGCTTCCCTTTTTCCCAAATGCGATCGATTTCGCGCTTTAGCGTTCCGTAAAACTGATTTTCGTAAACCTCTTCCCACTCCACAAAGGCGTCTTCCTTGATGAGCCGTTGAAATTCATCTACACTCATATAAATGTAGTCTTTTCCCTCTCGCTCTACTTTTCGCGGTGGACGGGTGGTTGCAGAAATACTGAATTCGAGATTGAGCTCAGGCTTGTTGAGCAGGTGCCTCACAATGGTCGTTTTACCTGCTCCAGAAGGGGCCGAAAATATGATACACTTACCCTGTTTCATCAATTACTAAAGAACGTTGAGGATCTGTTCTTTTATTTTTTCAAGTTCGTCTTTCATTTTCACAACGATTCGCTGCACATCAGCATCGTTGGCTTTTGATCCGAGCGTGTTGATTTCACGACCGATTTCCTGGCTGATAAACCCGAGTTTCTTTCCGTTAGAATCATCGCTAGAAAGCGCTTCCAGAAAATGCTCGCAGTTGCTTTTCAATCGCTGCTCTTCTTCAGAAACATCCAGCTTTTCGAGGTAGTAGATCAACTCCTGCTCAAAGCGGTTTTTGTCTACTTTCTCGGGATCTACAAATTCATCGAGGTTGGTGCGAATCCGGTCCTGAATGCGCTCCATTCGCTGCTGTAAAGGCTCGTGTGCATTCTCAAGTTCTTCGAGAATATTTTTCACTCGAACCTCAAAGTCTTTTTCAAGTTCGCTACCTTCTTTAGTGCGATACTCAATGAAAGTTGAAAGCGCCTCTTCAGTGATTTCCATCACAGCATTCCACTCTTCCTCGTCAAATTCCTGGCGTTCTGGTTTCAGCGCATCTGGAATCCTCATCAGCAATCCCATATAATCCACATCCTCCTGACCGATGCTTTGGGCCAAATCGCGAAGATCATCGTAGTAAGAGCGAAGTACGTCCTTATTTACCTGAGTCTTTTTCTCCTCTCCGGTAGACTCATAAAAGATGGTGAGATCCACCTTTCCGCGGCCGATGTGGCCTCCGAGATAGCTTCTCAACTCCAGCTCCTTTTCTTTGTAAGCACTTGGCATGCGCACGTTCATGTCGAGCTGCTTGCTGTTGAGGCTCCTGAGTTCAATGGTGAATTTTTTGTGGCCAAAGGCACCTTCGCCTTTGCCATAACCAGTCATGGATTTGATCATACGGAAAATTTGTGCAAAAATATAAATTAAATCCGGCTGAGATGACGCATCAATCGTGCGATTCGACAAGCTCCACCTTCTTGTTCCCATCCGCCCATCAAAGTTGATGTGAAACCCGTATTTTTGCTGCCGATATGAACACGGTTCAGCAAATAAAATCCCCGATCGCTGGGGAAATGCGCGACTTCGAAACGCACTTTCGCCAGGCGATGAAAAGCAAGACTCCCTTGCTGGACAAAATCACTCACTACATCATCAAGCGCAAGGGGAAGCAAATGCGACCGATGTTCGTGTTCCTCTCTGCCAAGCTTTTTTCGGGAGTTTCGGATGCCACTTACACTGCGGCTTCACTAATCGAACTACTACACACAGCCACACTGGTGCATGATGATGTGGTAGACGATGCCAACGTGAGACGCGGATTTTTCTCGCTCAATGCGCTCTGGAAAAACAAAATTGCTGTGCTTGTGGGAGACTACCTGCTTTCTCGCGGACTATTAATGTCTGTTGAACACAACCAGTTTCAGCTGCTGAAAATCGTTTCGCGAGCGGTGCAGGAGATGAGCGAAGGAGAGCTACTTCAAATAGAAAAAGCCCGAAAGCTCAACATTACGGAAGAAGTCTATTTCGACATCATCAGACAAAAAACGGCTTCATTGATCGCAGCCTGTTGCGAATCAGGAGCGGCATCAGCCGGAGTTAGCGAAGAAGAACAGTTAAAAATGCGCGAATTTGGCGAACTCGTTGGACTCGCATTTCAGATAAAAGACGACCTTTTTGATTACGGAAATGGCGCTGACATTGGCAAACCTACGGGGATCGACATTAAAGAAAGGAAGATGACTTTGCCATTGATTTACGCCCTCAACAACGCAGAGCGCAAGGATCGCAAGAAGATCATCAACATTGTGAAAAACCACAACACCGACTCGAAGAAAGTTGGTTTTGTGCTCGACTACGTAGGTCGTTCAGGCGGCATTGAGTACACCAAAAACAAGATGATTGAGCTCAAAGACCGGGCGCTCGAGGTGCTTTATCAATTTGAAGAAAACGAGGCGCGCCACTCGCTCGAAGGACTTGTGAACTACACGATAAATCGCGAAAAGTAAAACACTATGAGACTGACACTTCTCACTTTTTTTACCACCGCATTTTTTCTAATTGCTTGTGGCCAGTCGGCCGAAGAAAAGACCTCTAAAGAAAAGGCAACTCAGGAAAGTGCCGAATCGGAAAATTCCGACATGCTTCCCGAAGGAAAAGTTATCGACCGCTATAAGGACGGAAGCAAAAAGACAGTTGTGAAGTTCGCTGAAGATGATTCAACACGTCTCGAAGAGCGTCACTACCACCCAGGAGGTGAACTCAAAATCGAAGGTTATTACAAGGACGGCAAAAAGCACGGATCGTGGATGTCGTACTACGACAACGGAAACCGCTGGAGTGAAAATAATTTTCACGAAGGTGAATTTCACGGGCCTTATCGTCAGTGGTTTTATAACGGAAATCTCAAGCTTGAGGGCCGCTACAAAAATGGCGAGGAAGTTGGCGAATGGCGGTTTTTCGATTCCAAAGGCAATTTAGTTCAGACCAAAAACTTCTAAGGTTCAACAAATTTTTGTTGATAACTGTCGTTTTCTGTTGAAAACTTCTTTGCGGGAGCTGCTAATTTTGGTAGTTGCACAAACCGTGAAAAATCAACAGAAGTCATGAGAAATGCCTTGTTGCTCTTAGTTCTTGTATCCCAATCGATTTTTGCTCAGGCTGAAAATGGCGAAGAACAGCGCCTGACACGCTCTCAGTACATTGAGATGTGGCAGGACGAGGCAATTTATCAAATGGTGGTTCACGGCATTCCCGCCAGCATCACTCTGGCTCAGGGAATTTTGGAAAGCGGAAACGGCAACAGCGAGCTCGCCCGCAAGGCCAACAATCACTTTGGTATAAAGTGCCACTCAAGCTGGACCGGAAAAAAAGCCTACCACGATGACGACCGAAAGGGCGAATGCTTCAGAGTTTATCCCAACGCCAGAGAATCCTACGAAGACCACTCCCTCTTCTTGAAGCGTAGTCGCTACGCGGAGCTTTTTGATTTAAAAATTGACGACTACAAGCGCTGGGCTAGGGGACTCAAAAAATGCGGCTATGCTACCGATCCGGCTTACTCTCGCAGGCTCATCGATTTAATCGAAGAAAACAACCTCGAGCAATACGACAAGATGGGAATGAAGATGATGAAGAAAGGCATCGTCCCAGAGCGAAAAGGAGAAGAGGTAGTTGCTAAAAAAGAAGATAAGAAGGAGTCAAAAGGCTCTGGAAAAACACCAACTCAAAAATCCAAAGACAGCGACCACATCGCCACTGTTGAAGTTTCAGTTTCCAGAGTGAAAAAAGTTTCGGACAACAGAATTCGCTACACCATCGCCAAAGAGGGCGACAACTTCGAAAAAATTGCCGAGGCTTTTGAGATGGTGCCATGGCAGGTAAGACGCTACAACGACCTCGACAAGGGTGAAAAACTGGAAGCTGGTCAGCGCATTTATCTACAGCCAAAAAAATGGAGAGCACAAAAAGACTTTCATGTTGTTGAAGAGGGTGAAACCATGTGGGATATTTCCCAGATGTATGGAGTGAAATTGAAAAAGCTCTATAAAAAGAACAATATGGAGCGCGGAACTGAGCCAAAGGTTGGTCAAAAACTGTCGCTCCGAAAAAACCTCTGAACAGATCAACTTTGTGAGAAATGCTCCTAGTAAATTAAATATCGCCTCAGCTTTTTTTAGGCACCCCCTGCTCCTTTTATTTCTAATCACTTCCTTCTTAAGTCGCTCACAAACTGTGGGATTCACCACTCCTGGAGAAGAAGACAGTCTTGCTCGAACCCAGGTCAGCTGCATGATGCAAGATCACCATGGCTTTTTGTGGATAGGGACGCCAGGCAATGGGATCCGGGTTTTTGACGGTAAAGCATTTCACAACTACTCCACTGACAATGGTCTTAGCAGCAACTTCATTTCGACTTTGATAGAAACTTCAGATTCTACCATTGTGGTCAGAACTGACAAAGGCCTGGATGTCTTTACCGAAAGTGGATTTGAGTCGATCCTACACGGGACTTCTTCACCATTGACAATCGAAGAAGTGATCGAATCTGAAGACAAACTTTGGCTAGCTACCCGTCAGGGCTTGTTGGTTTACCATGACAAAAAAATTTCCCAGTTTCAGCCTGGCAATGAGCATTTCAGTCAGCCTTTTTACAGTGTCACAAAAGTCGAAGACGGCACACTCTGGGCTGGTGGTGAAAGTGAGCTGATTCGCATTTCACCTGAGGGCTCTTACAATGTCATCACCAGTGAGTTCAAGATGATCGGCAGTATTGCGGAAGGCGATTCATCTAAAATTTATTTTGCTCCCTGTGATGAAGGACTTCAGGTTTTGCATGAGGATTCGATACGGCCTGTAGCCGGACTTCAAGGCGCCCTGGTTTCCGATGTGATGGATTTGGGTGAGAAAGGACTGTGGTGTGGAACGCTGAATCAAGGCATGGCTGTTTTGAAAGATGGAGAAATCACCTTTCACAATCAGCAGAACGGCATGCGCAACAATCAGGTTCGCTGTCTCCTTAAAGACCACTGGGAAAATTTGTGGGTTGGAACAAATAGTGGAGTCTTCAGAACCATTGACCAGTTTGTTGACAAAGGGCAAAAGGTCACCGCCCCAAAAATGCTGGCCAGCAACGTTCAACTTTTTGATAAGCCACTGCAGGAAACTGAATTTGACTCACTGCTAAATCGGTGGGGCGTTCCAAAAGACACCTTGCGTTTCACCCAGGACCAAAATCAACTCGGCTTCTACTTTGAAGGAATTCATTTGACGCACCCCCACAAGGTTCTTTATCAATGGAAACTCGAAGGCTTGCAGTCTGACTGGTCGCCACTGAGTCGCAGAAATAACATTACCTACAGCAACCTTTCTCCAGGAAAATACACATTCAGAGCAAGGAGCTGCCTGCCAAACAGCGACTGTACCGAGGCAGCTCCAATTCATTTTGTAATCTCCACCCCTATCTCGCCAACAGAAGATTTTTACCTGATTGGTGGTGGCGCATTACTGGTGATTTTGTTGCTGATCTTCATACTGCTGATTAGCGCCACAAAGAAAAAAGCAAGGCTGCGCAACGAACGGATTACTCAAGAAAATAATAAGCTGGAATTGGAACAAAAAGCTCTGCTTCTGCAGTTGGATCCACATTTTAATTTCAACACGCTAAATTCCATTCAGGAGCTGATTGCCAAGAACGACAAACATTCAGCCCGGATTTTCCTAACTCAGTTTTCCAAACTGATGAAGCAAACTCTGGAAAATTCGCGCAGCTCAATGATTACTGTCAAAGAAGAGGAAGCGACATTGAAAAACTATCTCGAGCTGAAAGCATTTACCCACAAAGAAAAATTTAGCTTTAGTATTCGAGCTGCCTTCGACACAGAAAATTATTTCATCCCTCCATTGCTCATTCAGCCTTTTGTGGAAAATGCGATTTTGCGCAGAGTGCTGCCTTCGCCTAATCCCGGCAGAATTGAGATACACTTTGCGATAAGAGAAAAGATTCTGGAAGTGACGATCACCGACAATGGAATTGGCCGGAAACCCTCGAATGAAAAATCCCAAATCCAAAAGTCTACAGGTCTAGAAATTGCACAGGAAAGGATTGAGCTTTTTGCTGGCGATCAAGTGGGCGAACCCATCAAAACCTTGGACTTAAAAGACGATACTGGTAAGAGCGTTGGAACAAGAGTCGTACTTCAGCTTCCACTTAAAAATCAGTAAAGCCGGACGATCGGGACGTCATTCATCTCCCTACACCTGATAAACATCACGAAAATTAAGCGTTTACACATTTTCGCCTGAACGTTGAATACCCTATTTTTGTTAGACTCTGTAATGAAAGCTTTGGACGGCCTTTCCAGAGGAGTCCGAAGCCAGGATGAAAACAAAAGCAGATCAATGTACAGTTTGTTGCACAACGTAAAGCAAAGTATGAAGCGCAAACCCGAATGAATTAGCGGCTTGCACAATCCTTTTTGTTTTTCAATTACAACTGTATCAATCCAAAAAGCAATTCAACATGCCTTTTTATAGAAAACTCGGGGAAATTCCCCACAAGCGCCACACGACTTTTAAAAAGCCCAAAGGCGGATACTACTACGAACAACTATTTGGTACGGAAGGGTTCCACGGAATGGCTTCCCTCCTCTATCACATCCACAGGCCCACACAAGTGAAGTCTGTTGCCGATCCGGTAGATGACTCGCCAAAAGCTGCAGTACCTAAAAACATCACTTCGAGAATGCTCAATGGCTTTCAGGTGAAGCCGGTAGATGACTTTTTAGAGAGTCGCACGGTAGTGATGTTCAATTCTGACCTCAACATCACCTTGGCCGCTCCGAAAAAAAGCGTTACCGATTACTTCTACAAGAATGCCGATGCCGATGAAATGATTTTCATCCACAGAGGAAGTGGAACGCTTAAAACGATGTTGGGTAACTTGAAATTCGGCTATGGCGATTACCTTATCATTCCGCGCGGGATGATTTTCCAGATGGAATTCGACAGTGAAGACAATCGCCTTTTGATTGTGGAGTCTTTCAGCCCGATGGTGACCCCAAAGCGCTACCGCAACAACTTCGGACAATTGCTTGAGCACTCTCCTTTTTGCGAACGCGATTTCCGCACTCCGGACGTCCTCGAGCCGAAAGATGAGAAAGGCGAGTTCACGATGAAAATCAGGAAGGAAAACGCCATGCACGAGCTGGTTTACGCCACGCACCCTTTTGACGTAGTTGGCTGGGACGGCTACAACTTCCCATACGCGTTCAACATCAAAGATTTTGAGCCGATTACAGGACGAGTTCACCAGCCGCCTCCGGTTCACCAAACCTTTGAAGGTCACAACTTCGTGATTTGTTCTTTCTGCCCCAGGCTTTACGATTATCACCCAGAGGCAGTGCCTGCACCTTACAATCACAGCAACATCGATTCTGACGAGGTTCTGTACTACGTAGATGGCGATTTCATGAGCCGAAACCACGTAGACAAAGGATTTATGTCGCTGCACCCGGGGGGAATTCCACACGGTCCGCACCCCGGAGCCATGGAGCGCAGTCTTGGAAAAGAAAAAACAGAAGAACTTGCTGTGATGATCGACACCTTCCGTCCATTGAAACTCACGCAAGCGGCACTCGACATGTCGGACGACAGCTACTACGAAAGCTGGCTGGAAGGGAAATAAATAGGAAGCTGCATTTTAACTCTGAAATCAGCACTCTCTCGACTCCGCTCGAGAAACTGCCCTCGCGCGGTAGACGGTTGTCGAGCGAAGTCGAGACAAGAAGAGAAGAAAAATAAAATTAGAAACGAATATTAAAATCAGATAGCTATGAGCACCGATACAACATCTCTAAAATTGGAAAAGGAAATTCCCGAAGCGGAAGACTTTCTCCCATTGCTCGGTACCGACCACGTAGAAATGTTCGTGGGAAATGCCAAGCAAGCAGCGCACTACTACCAGTCGGCCTGGGGTTTTCAGCCAGTGGCCTACTCGGGATTGGAAACCGGACACAAAGACCGCGTTTCTTATGTGTTGCAGCAAGATAAAATCAGACTTGTACTCACCTCACCCATGGTAGAAGGCGGTGAAGTAAACGAGCACATCAACAAACACGGTGACGGAGTGAAAAGCATTGCACTGTGGGTAGATGACGCAGAAAAAGCCTGGAAAGAAACGACCAGCCGCGGAGCTAAATCTCACTTTGAGCCAAAAGTTATTGAAGACGAAAACGGAAAAGTGAAGCTCTCGGCCATTCACACTTACGGTGAAACGCTTCACGTTTTTGTGGAACGCAGCGAGTACGATGGTCCTTTTATGCCGGGTTATCGCGAGTGGAACCCAGACTACAAACCGGAAGCTCTCGGCCTCAAATACATCGACCACATGGTGGGAAATGTCGGCTGGAACGAGATGAACAAGTGGTGTGAGTTTTACAACAAGGTAATGGGCTTTGCACAAATGGTTTCATTTGACGACAAAGACATTTCTACCGAATACACGGCCTTGATGAGTAAGGTGATGAGCAACGGAAACGGGCGCATCAAATTCCCGATCAACGAGCCGGCAGAAGGAAAGAAAAAATCCCAGATCGAAGAGTACATCGAGTTTTACAACGGTGCCGGAGTGCAGCACATCGCTGTTGCCACCGACAACATCATCGATACGGTAACAAAGCTCAGAGACCGAGGTGTTGAATTCCTCCGTGTTCCTGAAGTGTACTACGATGACTTGCTCGACCGCGTAGGAGAAATTGATGAAGACCTGAAGCCACTGGCAGAGCTCGGAATTCTCGTAGACCGGGATGACGAGGGCTACTTGCTACAGATTTTCACCAAGCCGATCCTCGATCGACCAACGATGTTCTTCGAGATCATTCAGCGTAAAGGAGCCAAATCTTTTGGAAAAGGAAACTTCAAAGCGCTTTTCGAAGCCATCGAAAGAGAGCAGGAAAGCCGAGGAACTTTGTAAAGTTCTTTTGTGAAATAGATTTTTTGAACCCCTCTTGAGGAAACTTAGGAGGGGTTTAATTTTTTGTAATAGATTGATGATCAAATAAAAACCCAGGTTAAAGCTTAGCTCTCAGTTTTGCCATCGCTGCTGCAACTAGATTTACTTCGTTAGTAAAAACTGGTAATTCTTTATATTCGTTGGCCAATTATTAAACCTGACAACCTCTAAACTATGAAGAATTGTCGCTTCTCTCAAAAACGAACTCATTTCCTTTTACCACTCTTAGCAATTTTATGCACAATCACTTTACATCCAAAGAAAAGTTTCGGGCTAGTTAGTGATAATGGACTTTCAATCCAGAGTGATACTATAATCTCATTCGTTCCAGCAGATACGCTTCACATTACTGTTAATTGTGGGACCATTGACTCAAGCCAGATCTTTATCCATAATAACGGAGAAGATATACTAGAAATCACTCCGAATTACAACATTGATGGTCCAAAAATCCTGGCTCTGACAACCTACGCAGATTTTGGAGATGAATATCCAAATACCTTGATGGCAATTAACAGCTATTTCAGTGATTACGAACTTTTCCAGAGCAACGCCTATAACGCTTTGGATTTGGCTACTGATCTTGAAGAGATAGACATCCTATTAGTACCTGAACAGGAGGGTGATGGAAATAATTTCTTCTCTAACCTTGCTCCTACTTTTACAGATTTCGTTTATAATGGTGGACAACTTTTGATTTGTGGAAACTCGAACCTTGGCAATATCGGTTTTTTCAATGATGCCGAATACCAGTATTCCAACTCCAACATGGCTTCAAACATCAACCCGAGCCACCCCATAATGGCAGATGTGCCTGCTGTATTTCCCATTTCTAATGGCACTTTTTTCTACGACTGGTCAGAAGATCCAGCAATTGAGACTTATGTGACTTTTCCGGCCGGGAGTAATGGCCAGGTGGTAGTAAGCAAATCTTATGGAGATGGACAAGTCTTCTATGTAGGGTATGACTTTGATACCGTGGATAGTAATAACTCCAGAATTATTGGAAACTGTATGGAGCACCTTGTTGAAAACCTCGAACCCGATTGGTTTGAGTCTGTATCCCTTGATTCGACCATTACAATTCTACCCGGTGACTCCGGGGCTATTAATGTGAATGTTGATGCTACTGAACTCTTTGCTGGGGACTACTTCTCTACAATTAATTACCTATCAAACCTCCCTGATAGTGATACTATTGATTATGTCATTCACTTAGAGGTTTTAGGTGAGCCTTTACTTGGAATAGAACAAGATTCAATATCATTTGAATCGATATTAGCAGGCTCATCTACAACCGACTCGGTAATAATTTACAATCAAGGTTGTGAAGACCTTACATTTTCCGCAACTTGGTCTGAATCTGTATTTGGAATTACTCCAGATTCTTTCTCTATACCACCATTTTCTCAGGATACATTAATAGTTGAGTTTTCTCCTAACAACTCAGGTGACTTTAATGATGTAATTAGTATTGAAACTAATGCTGAGGACACTTTGATAGTTGTAAACGGGTCTGCCCTACCGGCTCCAGATATAGTTGTCAATCCTACAAACATATCTCTGGAGGCTACCGCTTGTCAAGACTCAATACTTATCTCCTTTGACATATTCAATGAAGGGGAAGGAATTCTAGAATACAATTTAAAGCAAGTTGCCGAGCACACCGAACTAAATGAAGTGAAGAGCATTCTGGATGAAAACTTTGAAGCTATCACTGACCTTATCCCTAATATACACAGTTTTGTAGGAGGGGAAAATGGATACTCCATTTATGATGGTGGAGGGGACATGTACGACAATGGCAACTATCTTAATACAAACTTTGAAAATGCCATTCCTTACACTGAGTCAGAAATAATCAACAACAATTCATTTGGAGATAATTCTGCCTATTTCACATCGAAACACCCCGGGCTATTTGTCCTTGCAGCCAACATTGATGATGTAAGTAGTTTCAGTGTTTCTGGCAATCTTGGAGCTGATGGAACTGGTGAGAGAAATGGGCTGACATTAGAGTATTCAGCACAAGACGGATCGGAGTACAAGGGCTTTGTTACTCGAGTATTTAACAACTTTTCGCCTACTGTCAATCATCTTATTATTACTGAAGCAAACTCCAACGTGAATCACAGCTTTCTTGAATCAACATTTTCCGAAGACCATCAGGTTTATGGCCTGAACGACAACGAGCGAATTTATTACCTTCTTTTCTCTACTGAGAGCAATGAATACATTTCCAACAGCTCCATGGAAGAAATTTTTGAAGAATTCGCACAATTGTTGTCGTTTCCGGTTTTCAGTTCTGGGCAAAACTCTGGAGTAGTTGATCCAGGAAATAGCACATCTCTAGAACTGTATCTCAATATTTCAGGTTATGAGGCTGGTATCCAGCAAATACCCCTATTGATTAATTCCAATGACCCCGATACTCCAGTAGATACTCTATGGGTCGATGTTGAAATCCCTGGAGACGCTTGTTCGGGCTTTACTTTTGAAACCGTCACTAATTGTAATGGAACGGTAATATTTAGCGATGATTCGTATAACGATCCAACTTCCTGGTCATGGAGCTTTGGTGATGGTGCTTCTTCCACTCAACAAAGCCCCACTCATGAGTATGATCAAATGGGCGTTTATGATGTCTCACTAGAAGTTTGCAATGCTGAAGGTTGTAACACATCTTCGCAATTAGTAACAATCGAAGACGTTACCGGCCCGGCCCTTCCCAATTGCTGGCCGACTGTTGAAGAAGGCCAAAGTGACTATCATATTACGGGAGTTGACTTCCACACGTTGAATCATACATCTTCAGGCAGTCCTACAGGATTCGAAGACTTTACTTGCTTGACCACAGTAGAGATTGAAGAGGGAAACACCTATGAACTCTCTGTAGACTTGACTTCCAATGAGAGTTTTGATGTAAACGCCTGGATAGACTTCAACAACGATGGAAACTTTTCTGATCAGGAACATATTCTTAGTGCTATGAATGAATTTGGTACAGCCACTGAGCTTATAGAAATTCCTTTTAATGCTGTGACAGAGGAAGTACTTAGGATGAGAGTTCTTGCAGACACATATTCGAATCAACCGTGTGGTAGTTTAACTAACGGAGAAGCTGAAGACTACGCAATTTTTATTATTCCGAACACTTCTCCTCCGGTGACAAACTTTTCCTGGGATGATGCAAACTCTTGTGATGGACTAATTCAATTTACTGATAATACTGAAAACGGACCTACTAGTTGGGAATGGGACTTCGGAGATGGAGAATCATCTACAACTCAAAACCCAATACACGACTATGGCAATGGGGGAACCTATGTTGTTCAGCTAACTACGACCAATGAATTTGGGTCTAACACCTACCAATCAATTGTAGAAGTGCCATATCAAGGTATTGAATCAATCAATCTTTTGAGTAGTGCTGTGATTGACGAGCCAATTTTCTTCGAGGTGCAGAGCCAGGGTGTAGAATCATGGAATTGGAACTTTGGTGACGGAAATACAGCTGAGACAACCACACCAAACGCCAGTCACACGTACTCTTCAGTAGGCACGTATCAAATTGCAGTGAGTACAGAAGAAAATGTTTGCTTCACCTCAGCGAGCATAATTATAAATGTAGTACCCACCGATATCGAAGAACATTCAGGACAATTCAGTGTCAACATTTACCCCATACCTTCCAACGGTCTATTAAATGTTGAATATCCTAATCAGATAAATCTGAAAGAAATTAGAATCTTTGATTCAGTTGGTAAAGAAATGAGTTTTGATACAGAGGCTAGTGAGTCCGGGTATTTAACGTTGAAACTGTCCCAACGAACTTCTGGTTTGTACATTATTCAGCTGACTACCAGTCACGGGAATGTTATCAGAAAAAGATTGATCTTAAATCAATAAGGTCTCGAATTTTCTAACCTATAAGACATTCAAAGCATCAGAACACTCTAATTTTTCTTATAAATAGATTTTTTGAACCCCTCTTGAGGAAACTCGGGAGGGGTTTTTGGTTTTTAGAGCTCCCCCATCACCTCAGAGAAAATCTCATAAGACTTTACCCGCTCTTCGTGGTTGTATATGTGTGAAGCAACGATCACTTCATCAACACCAGTTTTCTCAAAGAATTCTTCTGTTTGCTTTTTAACAGTCTCCTTACTTCCCACAAAAGCATATTTCAGCATTCGCTGGAAAGCAGGGTTATCCTTCACCGCTTGCAGATCTGGAGTCATCTCAGTAGGTGGTTTCATGTAGTCAAGGTTGTTGGTCATCACGCCCAGCATCATTCTAATCATCGAAGTCGACAGGCGCTCGGCCTCTTTATCAGTGGCTGCAGCAATCACGTTGATGCCCGCGATCGTGTAAGGCTTATCGAGAAATTTCGAAGGTTGAAATTCATTGTAGTAGATGTTGAGCGCTTCGAAAAGCTGCCCCGGAGCAAAGTGACTGGCAAATACGTAGGGCAATCCTTTTGCTGCTGCAACTTTGGCGCTGTCGGTACTCGAGCCGAGAATAAAAACCGGCACGTCCACTCCTTCGGCAACAGTCGCCCTAACTTTTGAAGTTTTGTTTTCTGTAGCGAAATACTCCTGAATTTTGGTCACCTCATCAGGAAACTGGTAAACGGCCTGCATCCTGTCTGAGCGAATGGCGTGAGCCGTCACCTGGTCGGTTCCCGGAGCGCGACCGAGTCCGAGATCAATCCGGTTTGGATAAATCGAACCGAGGGTTCCAAACTGCTCGGCAACAATCAATGGAGAGTGGTTGGGCAGCATAATCCCCCCGGATCCAACTCTGATTTTCTCAGTTCCTCCGGCAATGTAGCCGATGAGCACCGAAGTGGCCGAACTGGCAATACTGATCATGTTGTGATGCTCTGCCAGCCAAAACCTGGTGTAACCAAACTGCTCTGCTTTCTGCGCCAGGTCGAGACTATTTTCAAAAACTTCCTTCGTGCTCTTCCCCTCACCTACACTGGCCAGCTCCAGGATCGAATATTTCTTTTGCTCTGTCATTCTGCTCTTGCTCGATTCTATGTGTTCAAACAACAGCAAATTTACAAGAGTGTTTTCACACTGATTCTTCCAGTGGAACTAGCAATTACCAAAGGCCAGTTTTTGGTTTCTGCTATATTTGGAAGAAACGCACCAAAAGATGACAGAAGAATTTTGGCTTGAGCTCAAGTCGCAGTTAGTTGACTTTATCGTCAAAATCGGACCGAGCTTCGTGTATGCCCTGGCGGGACTGATCATAGGAATTTTCGCGATAAAGCTGATCGTGCGTGTTTTGAAACGCGCTTTGCGCAAAACCAACATCGAACTTTCGTTGCGCTCCTTCATCGAAAGCCTCAGCGTCTTCCTGCTCTACGGTTTGCTTTTCTTTATCCTCGGGACCATCCTCGGAATCAAAACCACTTCATTTATTGCCATTTTTGGTGCTGCGGGAATCGCCATTGGGTTGGCCCTCCAGGGAAGCTTGTCAAACTTTGCCGGTGGTGTTTTGATTTTGGCTTTCAAACCATTCAAAGTAGGCGACCTGATTCAGGTAAACAACAACCTCGGCCATGTGCAAAAAATCGACATTCTCTACACCAGGATTAAGACGTTTGACGGTCGGATCATCACCATGCCCAACGGAAACGTGTCGAACAGCGACATCGACAACCGCACCATGGAACCACACCGCAGAATCGATCTGGTGTTGAAATTTGCCTTTGACGCTGACCTCGACAAACTGCGTGAGATCGTCACCAACGCTTTAAGACAACACCCAACGGTTGTAGAGGATCTTCCAGTAGAGTTTTTCCTCGCAGAATTAAGCGAATACGACATGAAAGTGAAAGCCAGGTGTTGGGTAGATTCAGAAGTCTACTGGCCGGTTTACTGGGAGCAACTCGAAGCCGTAAAAAAAGCCCTCGATGCCCACGGTGTTGAAATTCCAATTCCGAGGAGAGAGATTTTTAAGGCCCCGGAGAAATCAAATAACAACTCATCAGAGGACGAATTATGAACCTAAAAGTCACGTACCGCGGAGCCGAGCTGTTCTCGGCTACGGATTATTATCCAGGCGGGTCTCTCATGCCTGGGAAGAGTTTCAATGAAACTTCCTACAGGTTCGGATACCAGGGAAGCGAGAAGACAGATGAAATAGCGGGCTCAGGAAACCATTACACAACTTACTTCCGGGAACTGGACACACGTATTTTAAGATGGTGGTCACGAGATCCTAAAATGAGAGCGGATGAAAGCCCCTACGCTGTTAATAGAAACAATAGCATTAGGTACAACGACCCTAAAGGTGATTGTCCTCCAGGAACGGATTGTGGTGTTGGGATTCGATTTAATGCCTCGCTTGGAGGGGGAGGTTTCAGTTTAAGCTTATATGGGGGTGTTCAATCTAAAAATCAGTGGGGTTTTTTTATGACAGGTGCGAATGCTCAGGCAACCTTTGTTCGCGGAGGAGCAGGGACTTCACAGTATAGCCCAAATCTGTTTACGTTTACTGTTAGCCCTTCCGTTACCTTTGGCAGCGGTAGTGCCGATCCAATGGAATTGAATTTGTTTACTGGCAATAGTGGCTCGGGAGTTAATAATACTTTTAGAAACTCCTTTACTTATGGAATAAATGCAGTTTTCAGCTCTGGAATGAACAGCGATCATAGCGGCAGAAGTCAGTTGCTTGCCGCGGTATCAATTAGATTAAATAACCTCGCATTGAGTTCATACAACGACACAAAGAAATTCCCTTTCTTTTCGACAGGTGCTGATCAGTTCTTTTCAGCGGGATTAAATGGACAGTTAAAAAATGGCGACAATACGTTATTCTGGTCAAATGATATGTACTATGGGATGTCTGATCAGGGTGCTAAGTATAACCAAGATCGAATTATCAATGGACAAAACTATGATAATCAAAGGCCATACGATGTATTGTTAAATAATGGTAGGGAAACGTTAGCTATGGTGAACTCTAATTTTGGAGTGCTTCAGATGGGTACACGTTCTGGATTGAACACCTTTTATCCTTCAAATAGTATGCATGATAATATACGTATTTGGGATAAGGAAATGAATAGGAAAATGAGCTTTCATCATTTATATGTGCCTTACCCGAATACTCAACAGAGAATGGTTAACTATGGTTGGTTACCGCCTCAGTAATAAAAACAAATGGTCAAAAATTCATTTTCAAAACAGGCCTTAGTTTTATCTACGGTAGTAATACTATTATGTGGTTGTAGTCTACGTTATGCAAACTATAGAAGAGACTATAAGAAGCAATTGGTCGGAGAGCTTTCTCAAGAAGAGTTTGACAGAAAATATTACACGCTATATGATGAAAGTACTCAGGTGAACCCTGCTGAAAAATCGGTTAACTTAAAGTTCAAAGGGTGTTATGTTACTCAAATAATGACGGGTAAATATATCGTGTTTAAATTTTTACCAAACGGTAAAGTGATAGACACCCACCAGGTAGATCATTATCCTACAAATTCTGATTTAATCAAAGTTGGATCAACCTACCATTACTATGTGATAATGAATGATACTGTTAAAATTGAGTATCTTCAGGAAAGGGATCGCCAACTATACAATATTATTATGATCGGCAGAATTGAAGGAGACTCACTTACTTTTTTCGAAAGAACAAATATACAGCTACCTCACTTAAATAATCGTAAGTATCGACAGATCTATATATATGATCCAGAGCTTACCGTGAGTCCCATGTGAAAATGTAAGGTTTCATCCCTGCTCTTCATTTCTAACCTCTGCAGTTGCTTTTAAAACTCTGAGGTCAGAAACCTTAAGTTTTTTGGAGTAGTGATATTTGTCCTTGGCATCTTTGATAGCCA